>DBEXQE010000149.1:0-7150 GCA_048167245.1 Christensenellales bacterium
AAAAATCACGGTGGCGGCGCTTGCTCTGAGCGCGCTTATCGCGGTCGGTTGTTTTACGGGCTGTAAGAAGAAAGTCGCAAACGACGAAAACACTCTCGAGATCTATATGTCAGAAGGCGGCTACGGTTCCGATTGGCTCTACGCCGTCAAAGACGCATTCGTTGCCGAAAATCCCGAGATCAACGTAGTCATCGAAACGGAGAAAGGCGTGGACCGCATAGAAGATATGCTTTGCGCGGGACCGAACAATACGACGGCGGATCTTATGTTCGGCGACGAAAAGCTCGCCGCGTTGCAGGCAAAGGGCGAAAACGCATACAGCGGTTACGACTGCGTTATGGAAGACTTAACGGACGTGTATGATTCCGTCGTCCCCGGCGAAAGCGTAACGCTGAAAGAAAAGACGAACAAATATATTTTGGATCAGTTCGCCGTGGAAGAAGAAAACCCGGACGGACAGTGGTCGGATCATTATTATATGTACTCCTGGGCGAACAGCTTGCTCGGGCTTGTGTACGATAAAACGCTGTTCGCCGAAAAAAGCGTGAGCGTGCCGCGCACCACCGAAGAACTTTACGATGCTCTGGACGCTCTCAAGGGCGATAATTTCACGCCGTTCATAACGTCGTTTGCCACTTCGTATATGGATCCCGTGCTTTCTACGTGGTGGGCGCAATATGCGGGCTACGACGGCTACGAGAAGTTTTGGGATCCGACTTCGCTGAACGACTATTCGACGGTTTACGCATACGACAAAAACAATCCCAACGCGCAATCTCCCGTTCAAAAGGGCAAACTGTACGCGGCGCAAATAGTAAATCAGATCTACAAGCCGAGTTACGGCAGACTCAATCAGGACAGCTTCGACGCGAATTTTACGGAAGCGCAGGCTAAGTTCGTAACGCGCAAAGCCGCAATGATCGCGAGCGGCGACTGGTTCGAAAACGAAATGAAAGACATAATAGCGCAAAACGCGGCGCAGGGAAGTCGCGACGAGTACGGAATGATGCGCACTCCGATTAACAGCGCGATCGCGGAAAAGCTCTCTTTTTGGAGCGATCCGCGCGACTACGCGACCGTTTTCAACGCGGCGTATGCTGCCGCTCCCGACTCTGCGAGCGTTGCCGTTATAGACGCGGCGGATACGAAACTTAAGCAAATGATCGACTACGTCGACGGCGGCAAAACGGGAACGAAACCCGACGGCGTTACCGACGACGATATAAAAACGGTAGAAAACGCGCGCAAAATAATTTTCACTTACGGCGCGGGACATCAGGCGGTGATCCCCGCGTACGCCACGGCTAAAGAAGCGGCGAAAAAGTTCTTGCTGTTTCTTGCTTCCGACAAGGCGCAGAAAACAGTCGCCGAAAACACAAAGGGCGCGACCATGTGCTACGGCTACGACCCGAAAAACGACGATATAGAAATGACCGATTTCGCCCGCGGTTCGCTCGATATAGTAAAAGATTCCGTTATATGCACGCATTGGGCGGTCGCGCGCGGCTATTGGGAGACGGGCTTTACTACGTACAGACTTTCCACGCGGCTCATGGCGTCGGGCAAGAACGACTACAAAACTCCCGAAGAAATCTTCTACGATTCGATCATAAGCTACGACGAGTATCAGACGGCTTTGCGTACGGCGGGCAAGATATAGGAGAAAATCATGAAAAAATTCAAAACGGTACTGTCCTTAGCGCTCGGCGCGATCGTCGCGTTTTCGGCTTTTGCATGCAATAAAGACGGCGCGGGCGATAAAGAAAACGGCGGCGGAGAACTCGAACTTTGGAGCAAGCAAGCCTACGTGAAAGTGCTTGCCGATAAAGATTACGACGCGGAGTTCAAAGATCCGCTTGCGTTCGATATCACGGCTTGCCGCAACGAATACGAAGGCGCGCAAATAATAATTTCGGCAAACGGCGGAGATATCGGGTCGTACTCGGTAGAACTTTGCGACCTTATCTCCGACGGCGGCGCGAAGCTCGAAAAGAGCAATATAAGCGTCTACGATCAAAAGTATATAAACGTCGTTTCCGCATCGAAAAGCGATTCGGCGGGGCTCGGAGAATATCCCGACGCTCTGTTGCCTTTCGACGTTGCCGAAAGTTACGGCGAAAATTTTGTAAAAAGCGGCAAAAATCAGGCTGTGTATATAGAAGCGTATATTCCCGAAGATACGGCGGCGGGAGAGTACAAAGGAAGTTTCACGCTCGATATCGACGGAGAAAAACACTCTGTGCCCGCAAAAATAACCGTAGTCGACTATACTGTGCCGTACGAAACGCATTTGCAGTCGAATTTCGCGATACAGCCCGACAGGATAGTCGTCGGCGAAAAGGGCATGACGCGCGAGCTGTGGGACGCTTATGTAGACACGCTCGTCGAGTTCAGAACGGCTCCGCAAGCCGTCGTCGCGGGCGTCGTGTCGGCTGGGTCGGACAATTCCGACGTGCATATAAAAGAGTGGATAGACAGAGTGCGCGTTCTGTGCAACAAGGAAAAAACGCATCTGCACTCCACTATGTCGACGATAGTTCTTCCAACGGCAAGAAACGGCAGCGGCATAAATACGGGCGTTATGAACAGACGGCTTTGCGCGCTCACCGCGGCGAGCGTTGCGGACGGGATAGACTATCTTTCGCTCGTAGATACGCGGTGCGGGTTTATAGACGAACCGCACCTTAACGGAACGCACGATCTCGTAAATTCTATTTGCGCAAGTTTCAACGCGACGCGCGACGCTTATGCCGAAAACGTTAAAAACGGCTCCGCGCTTGCCGGCATAAAAGCGTATATAAAAGATACGCTCAAAGAAGAAACGTCCGACGGCGAAATAGAATCGACTTACGCGCTTATGAAAGACGGCTTGGCAAGTTCGATCCACGGACTGTCGAATACGGTAACTTCGCTTAAAGACAGCAGACTGTCCGACGACGTGGACACTTTTTGCGTAACGCGCAAGGGCACTACGAACGCGAAAGACCGCGACTATTACGCGAGCATGGAACGCCCGCAATGGTGGTACAACTGCGGCGCGGATAAAATGGGTTACAAGATAGACGGCAAACTTTTGGAAGAGAGAGTTCTGGGTTGGGCATCGTTCGATTACCGCTTCGAGGGTGACGTATATTGGGATGCGGCGCTGTACACGAAGCAGACTTGGGATCCCGTGGGCAGAGTAAACACCGAAATGGCCGTGGATCCCTACGCCGAGCCCGCGCGTTGCGCCACTAACAACGGCGACGGATTCCTTTTATACCCCGGCAAACGATACGGACTCAAAAAGCCCGTTACGAGCGTAAGGCTCCACTCCATACGCGACGGCAGGGAAGACTACGAGATCCTTTACTGCCTGGAAAAGGCGTATGCGGAGCACGGCTGTTCCGCACGCCCCGTACTCGGAACGCTTTTCAAGGACTTGTACAAAGACCACGATCTGACCGAAAATGCCGAAAACGTTTTCGGCAGAGCGCGAAAGTCGCTTATAGAACTTGCGATTGCGGCGGAGAAAGGCGTGTACGTTTCGGAATTTTCCGAAAACGGCACGAATATCGCGGTCGAAATAACGTGCGCGGGCGACGTTGCTCCGACCGAAATAAACGGCGTAGCAAAGGAAGCCGAGAGCGTATACGCCGCGGAGATCCCGCTCACCGCTAACGGCAACGAACTTTCGGTCAAACTGTCCGACGGTACGGATTTTTCGTTGGATCTGGGCGGCAAGGTCGAAATCTTAAAGAACATAACGGCGGCTTCGGATATTTCCGTTATAGCCGACGCGGCTGTCGAAGACGGCGACGGCGGGGCTTGCGTCCGTTTGCAACGCTCGGATATCGGGATAAGTTCCGTTTCGGTCGCGTTGGAGAGCGGGTCCCTTTCGAAAAACGACGCTTCCGTTAAGGTGCGTTTGATAAATCCGAACGAAAAACACGTATACGTTTCGGCGTATATAGCGGGGAGCGGCGGTATGGCGTACGCGGGCGATCGCGTGCTGTATAACGGCGCGAACGTATTCGAAATAACGATGCTGTCGTCGCTGAATTGGAACAACATTCGTCAGCTTCGAAACATTCAGCTATCGTTCAGTTTGGCGGACGGCGAAAACGCCGAAGATTATGCGCCGATAACGGTTTCGTACGTTGCGGCAGCGAGATAAGGGGGGGAGAAAAAACGTGAAAAAATCAATTATATTTTTACTTTGTCTGCTGTTTGCTTTTCCGCTTATCGCATGCGACAAGAAAAACGACGACGGCAAAAAAGAAGAAACGGTCAAACCGTCGTACGTCGAATTCGAAAGTTTCGACGGCTACGGCACGATAGACAGGATATGGTTTGCGAACTCGCTTGCGGACGCGTCGCTTTGCAAAGAGAAGGATTACGTGTCGGCGGGCGACGGGTCTCTCAGGGTCGAAGTGTCCGATCCCGCATTGTACAAGGATACGCTCCACTCGACGTACTTTTTGATCCCGACCGTAAGCAAGGACGCGGATCTTCGCGACTTTTCGATGACGGACGAGATAACGTTCGACGTATACGGCGAGAGCGGAGAAGATCTGACGGTAACGGTTTCGCTCGTTCAGCGCAGTAAAAGCTCCGTATCGTCGCCGTCGAAGACGTTCGGGATAAAGAGCGGCGAGTGGAATAAGATCGAATTTCCCGTCAACAGAACGGTCGTGGACGCCTGTATAGACATAAGATCCGTAACGCACGTAAGACTTGAACTGGCGGGGATAAACGCCGTTATGTACGTGGATAACATGCGGCTGCATAACGCGGTGAAAGAGTTTGCCGCCGCCGAAATTACGCTCGACGAAAACGAGATCTGCGATTTCGAAAAAGCGTATCAGGGCTTTGCCGCGACCGCGCTCACTTCGTCGGGGATCACGCCGTCGGCAGAGATAAACACGGATCCGCAATATGCCTCGAGCGGGATAAGATCGCTTAAAGTCGTTTCGCCGAAAACCGATACGAACACTTGGCTTTACTTGGAACTTTCGTCGCGCATGGTGTCGGCTTCGGGACTTTCGATGCAGTCTGCGGATAAGTATATACTGTACGACGTCTACAAGCCGTTTGCTCGCACTTGGTGGACTACGTTCAGACTTATAAACAACGTATCGGGCGCGTATACGAACGTTTCGGTAACGTTCCCGGAAGGAACGGGTTGGCACACCGCGTGCATATCGCTCTCGAACGCCGTAGCGGGAGTGAACGTGTTGCAATTCAGTTGGCAAAGCAAATCGGGACTCGAAAACGGCGGAAACGACGACACCGAATTTTATATAGACAACATAAGGATCGCGGACGGCGTTCCCGACAAAGGAAGTATTGTGATCAAATAAAGGGGGATATATATCATGACGAGAAGAAGAAAATCATTTTACGTTTTGGCGCTCGTTTTGAGCGTTGCGGTTTGTATGCTGTCGTTTGCGGCGTGCAAAAAAGACGGAGACGGCGCGGGCGGCGGAAACGGCGGCGAGAGCGCGTCTCTTGCGGACAGACTTGTCGGCTTTTCGGTAAAGACCGAAGACTCGGCCGAAATAGGTTCGTACTATACGCCCGAGATACCCGCCGTTACGTTGGACGGCGAGAGCGTACACGTTACCGTCGGCGTGTCCGAGGGCAACAAGGAACTGTTTCTGAACGGCGACGGTAAATTGCTCGTCGAGAGTTTTGCGGATAAGATTTTGACGTATACCGTTGCGGAAAACGGAGAAACCGCCGAAAAGACGACTACGCTGAAAGTTACCGACACCGCGGCTCCGCAAATAGTCGCGAATTTTCCCGTAGGGTTATATCGCGACGAGAGTTTGGTGATAGCCGATCATATGCGCGTGGTCGATTTGTCCGGCGAGAAGTTAACGCCAGTGATTTCGGCGGCGGATGAAAACGGCAACGAAATAACGATATCCGACGGCGAAATAACGCTTGCTTCGGATAGCACGACCAAGAAAATAGTACTGTCGGTTTCCGCGGCGGACAGTCATAACAATTCGGTAAGCAAGTCGTTCGATATTCCCGTTAGGGACAGAGTAAAGTATGATCACCCGTTTGATTTCGACGTTATCGACACGAACAAAATAGTTGCGGGCAACACGCGCACGACGGTTGAACGACCGGTCGTAAAAGACGGCAAAAACGCGATAAAAGTAAATTTCGTCGGCGAAACGTGGGAACATAACAAATACTATTTGAACGTCAGGATCAAATTGCAAGAAACTTTGACGAATTATACGAAATTCGATTCGATAAAAGTCAAAGTGAGCGCGGAAAAGAATTGCGACATTCAGTTTTACGGGACAAATAGCCAAACGATCGGTCGCGATGACGCTTCCGTACACGAGATCGTCTACGATATGCAAAAAGTAAGGGATAACAATGCGAGCGTGATCAAAGACGGTTCGCTTGTGTTGAACGTGCGCATGAACACGACGAACGCGCCCGATCCCGTACCTACGGGTATGCAAGCTACCCTGTACGTTTACGATATCGAATTTTCGTATGCGGAAAAGACGGTCGTCAATGGCAATAAGCTCGATACGCAAGAACAGCTCGGTCTGTTGCCCGGCGAGATCGTCGGCGCGACTTTTGTAGCAAACGGCGCGGCTCCCGCTCCGATAGCCGATATTTCGAATTTTACTCCGACCGAAAGCGGAAAGCTGAGTTTTTCGGTGAAAAAGAACGGCTACCGTGCAACCGATTTTGTCGTTGATATCGCGGTCGTACGAGAACCCCTTTACGGTAAACTTGTCGACTTCGACGATATAGATATGTCGCAGGTAAAAGTACATTGCAGTTCCGCGCTTACGGAAGAGTCGGTCGATTTGAAGAAAGTTTCATATGAGAGCAAAGAAGCCATATCGGTTACTATGGATTCGCAGAAAGGCAGCAATGCTTCGTGCGGAATCAGAATAGCAAAACCGTCGTGGTTCGATAAATTCGATTACATAACGGTTACTACCGTACTGCAACAAGAAACCGAAACGGAAGGTACGAGCGATTATTTTGTAAACGAATACGATTCTCGTTTGGGAACTTTGAGCTCTGCGGGCGATAAAGTTACGAAGAGTTGTGATCTGGTACTTAACGGAAGTACTTCGTGGATCGTAAACAGGAACGATGTAGTATTTATTTATTTCAAAAAGTCGAA
>DBEXQE010000150.1:0-8121 GCA_048167245.1 Christensenellales bacterium
TTTGGGGTTGTGTATGAGCGCGCCTATTATGCTTATCTTCTGCTTCATGCCGTGGGAATACGTTTTTATAGCCGCGTCGAAAGCGTCCGTAAGCTCGAACCGCTTCAAAAGTTCTTCCGCGCGGCGCTTGCGCGTTTCTACGTCCACGCCGTATATGTCCGCCATAAAATCGACGTACTCGCGCCCCGTCAGCTTATCGTAAATGATATGCGTGTCGGGTACGTAACCGAAACTCATTTTCGCCGCTATCGAGTCGGACTTTATGTCGTGTCCGCAAATCGAAACTTTGCCTTCTTCGAACGGTAAAACGCCCGTAAGGATCTTTATCGTGGTCGTTTTACCCGCGCCGTTAGGTCCCAAAAAGCCGAATATTTCGCCTTCTTTGAGTTCCAAACTAAGGTCGTCGAGCGCCTTGACGCTGCTCTTTGCATAAGATTTGGTAAGACCTTCGATTTTCAGCATGCAATTGTTCTCCCTTTATATTGCGTATAATCGGTGTAACGGTTTAGAAACGAGCAAGACAAGGCAAGCAAGCGTTTTCGACGGGGCGCGTACAAAAACGTACGTAACCCGAGAAAATGCGCGGCTTAACGCAGTATTGCGAAGTTTATAAACCGTTAAAAGTATACCCCCCCCCGCGCCGTATTTGTCAAGCGTTTTCGGGCATATACCGACGATATAATTATACCACACGGGAAAAGCGGACGCAATTATTTTATGCGCTTAAACGTAATTTTTTTGCCGACCGCGCTTTTGCTCAGCTCGATTTCGCTCGAACCGTAAACTATTTTGCCGATACATGCGCGCCACTGTCCGACAGGCTCGGAGTTGTCTATATAAACATGGACGGAACCGTGTTCGAATTTATAATCGAACGAAAAATCTTTCACGCTCTGCGGCAACTTAGGCTCGACCGACAGTTTCCGCCCGGAAACTTTCACGCCGAGAAAGCCTTCCACAAGGCAGATATAATACCAGCTCGCCGCGCCCGTGTACCAGCTCCAACCGCCGCGCCCCGCAAGAGAACCCGAGTATATATCCGCCGCCATAACGTACGGTTCGAGCGCGTACAGCTTTGCCGCGTCTTTCGTTTCGGAGTGCGCGGACGGACTTATCATATTGAACAGCTCCCAGGCTTCGTTTACTTTGCCGCACTTTATGAGCGCGAGAATATACCACACGGCGGCGTGAGTGTACTGACCGCCGTTTTCGCGCACGCCTTGCGGATAATCGGCTATATATCCGACGCCTTTCATCTGCTTAAAAGGCGGATCAAGAAGTTTTATTATGCCGTTTTTCTTGTCGACGAGTTTGCCGTAAGCCGTGGCGAGCGCCGTAACCGTCTTTTTTTCGTCGGCTATTTCCGACAGCGCCGCCCAACTCTGAACGAGAAGATCTATTTTACACTCTTCGCTTTCCGCGCTCCCCAAAGCCTTGCCGTCGTCGGTGAACGCGCGTATAAATCTGTCGCCGTCCCAAGACGCCGAAACGGCTTTTCCGATCTTTTCGCGTTCGGCTACAAGTCTGCTCCTTTCTTCCGCGCCGCTGACGTACGGCAGGAATTTATCTATCACGAAGTATAAGAACATGCTCATGAACACGCTCGTACCGACCCCGCGCGCGCCGACTTCGTCCATAGCGTCGTTCCAATCGCCGCCGCGCATTTTTATAAGCCCGTTGTCGCCGTAGTCGAGCGAATGATAGATCGCTTTCAAGCAATGTTCGAGCAAACTCTCCGTTCGGCTCGTCGGAGATGAGCTTGCGTACGCGCTGTGTTCGCCCGCCTGCATTTTAAGGTTCTGCAAGTAAGGAACGCGCTCGGAAATTATTTCGTAGTCGTGAGTGAACGAAATGTATTCCGCGGTAAGGTACGGCAGAAAAAGCCTGTCGTCGCACATGTCTGTCCGCACTCCGACGGCGGGCGGGTGCCACCAGTGCTGAACGTCGCCCTGCTCGAACTGATGCGCCGCGCAACGCAGGATATGTTTGCGAACGAGCGCGGGGTTCACGTATAAGAGCGTAAGACAATCTTGGAGCTGATCCCGAAAACCGTACGCGCCGCCCGCTTGATAAAAGCCCGCACGCGCGAAGAACCTGCTGCAAAGCGTCTGATACGGCAACCACTTCATAAGCGCGCCCAAACCGTTTATATCGGTCGGCTCTATGCGGGAAAGCGACGAATAGTATCTGCGCGCGTTCGACAGGATATAGTCGCAATCGGCAAACTCCACGTCGCGCGACGACGCGATCGCGAATATTATCCGTTTTTCGCCGTCCTTGGGCAATATGACGCTCGCGGTGAGCGCAACGAACAGTTCCGAACCGCACTGTTTCAATTCGGTTATTTTCGTTATGTGTCCGTCCGCGTCGGTAAACGACTCCTTATACGGCGAATATCCCGTGAGCTTTTCGGAGCAAAGCAACGAGATCTCCGCTCCGCTCACGGCGTTGGCGATAACGACGGCTTCGCCTTGGCGCGCAACGCTTAGCGCGCTTTCGGTATAAACTCCGAAATCTCCGAGCACGGGACGCAAAGCGAACATAAGGTCTATCTTGCGGTTCAGCGGCGTCGCGTTCTTGATCGTTATATCGTAGAATTTGACGTCTTCGTTGCGCGAGATATAGACTTTCTGCGTCGCGACTATGCCGTTATAGTTGCGGGAAAATTCCGAAAATCCGAAAGAATGTAAAACGCGGTAATTCCCGCCCGCGTTCAAGGGCTTTTTCGTAACGGACCAGATAAGTCCTTTTTCGCCGAGTACGACGAATTCGGACGGCTCGTCCATGACCGCGTCGTTCGACCACCGCGAGATCTTGTTTTCGCGCGAATTTCCGCGGTACGTGTAGCCGCCGCCGCTCTCCGTTATTATCGTACCGAAAGTTTCGCTCGCTATGATATTGCTCCACGGCGCGGGAGTGTCGCAGTCCGACAGATCGATAAAATAGCTTCCGTCTTCCGTAAAGCCGCCTATGCCGAGCTGTTTTACGACCACGGGCGGAGCGGGAAGTTCCGCGTTCGGGTACGGCGAAATAAGCGGTCTTTTCCGCTCGTTCGCGTCTATCTCCGAAAAGTCCACGCCGCTTACGTTCACCGCGCTGTCGAGCACGGCGCGCGCGAGTTTCTCGTTTTCGCCGGCGTTCAGTAGCATAACGTTACTGCCGCAGTTTAAGTACTTGCGGTACGAAAGTTCGTCAAGCGTTTCGTTTATCCACTCGCTTATATACAAAAAGTAGTTGTGCTTTTCGTTGTAGATTATATACAGATCGAATTCTATACCGAATTTGTACAGCTTTTTGAGCTGAATGAGCCGCTTTTTGAGCCGCTCTATCGAGTTCTCGTTTTTCACTTCGAGCGCGACTATCGGTCTGCCGACGAAACGGACCGCTCCGCTTTTCACGCTTCCCGCCGAACCGAACAGTATCTGCGCCGCCGCTTTCTTCGCGGATGCGTCGAGTCCTTCGCTCTTTGCAAGCGCGAAATTGTTGCCGCGTATACGCTCCTTGTAGCCGCAAACGCGCGTCAGTCTTACAGCGTTTTCGATCTCTTCTTCGCTCTCGCCCGCGTACGTGTAAGTCGAAAAATCGACCGAGCTTTTCGGCTTCAACGCGACAGTAAAACTTCCCGAAAACACGGGGTCGAGCGTTCTGCCGAAGTCGGGTCTTTTCGTTCCGCGCCCGTAGTAGTTGTGCCTGCTCGAAGTGTACGAAATTTCGGCGTCCGCACACTCTATCCGATACGCCGCGATCAAATTCACGTCGTCGTTGACTCGACGCGCCGTTATGACTCCGCTATTGAAATCGTACCGCGTTTCGACGAACATATTCGCGTATGCGGGATGAGCCGTATCCGCCGCTTTCGTATCCAATGCAAGCGAAGCGAGCGTTCTGACCGTTACTTTCTTTTCCGTATCGGATAAATTCGTAAGACGAACGCTTCTCACGCTACCTATCCCCGACGGCAACACCGAAATTTCCGTTCGCGCCGCGAGATCTCCGACGCGCTTTTCGTACACGGTGCAGTCGGAGCCCGCCGTAAACGTTCCGCCGAGCAGATCGTATTCGCGTCCGTCCGCTTCAGCGACGAGTTTTTCGCCGTCGCTCCTGTCGTTGTAGCGGAACAGAAGTCTGTCGCCGTACATGGAATATCCGCAACCGTTTTCGTCGCATACGAGCGAAAATTTACCGACCGACAGCAGATTCACATACGGAGTGCGGTGCCGTCCGCAGACCGTAAGATCTCTTTCCGTTCCCCTGTCGCGCCCTTTCGGCATCCTGAGTTTTTTCACGCCGCCTATTCCGACGCTCTGAGTTATAAGCAGTTCCGCCGCCCGCACGCAAGGTAACCTTCTCTCGCTCTTTATGACCACGTTGTCGTGAAGTCTGTTGCAGAGCGACAGCAATATCATACCCTGATGGTGCGTCATATACGATTGCTGTACGGTGTTCTTACCGATATCCGCCGATTCGTAAAAGCCGTATTTGCCGACCATGCCGTAGTTTTCCATGGCGGTTATGTTTTCGTGCGTAAATTTCGGAGCGAGCGAAAGAGCCATAAGCGACGCGTACGGCGAAACCACCCGCACGTCGCTTTGATTTGCGTGCGAGATCTCGGGAACGCCGAACGCCTTGTACTGATAAAGTCCGTTGCCGTCGACTGCGCCGTACTGACTTTCGGATATCCCCCAGAAAGGCAACTTTTTCGATTTGGCGTATTTTACGTGCGACAGCGCCACGCTTTTTTGCGACCGATACAGATCGGTCCCGCGGCACGGCGCGTAAAACTGCGGACACATAAGATGCTCGAACGTTCCGCCCGTCCAGGAATAATACATTTTTCTCTTTCCGTACAGAACGCCGCGGCGCGACAGATTGTCCCATGCGTACTTTTTAACGCGCCCGAGTCCGATCGCCGTAAGATAAGTCAGCGACGCTTCGCTCCCGATAAGATCGTAGTGATTGGCGTCGTACGCGCCCGTTTCGGCGTTGTAGCCTATGCGGAAAAGTCCGCGCTTTTCGTCGAACAGTTCTTCTATTTCCGTTTCGTCGATGAGTTTTTTGACGCGCGCGAAAAGCTCCGCGTTCTGTCCGCAATAAGTCGAAAGCACGTTAAGGCACGCCAGAAAGTTGCCCGAATCGACGGACGAAACGTACGGCGGCGAAAGCACTCCGAGCGTTTTTATATCGTACCAATTGTACAGATTGCCTTTCCACTTCGGCAGTTTTTCTATTCCCGAAACTATCTTGCCGCAAATATCGAGACATTCGTCGAGCGTTATTATCCCGACTTCGTACGCGCAGATATGAGCTATGAGCGAATAGCCTATATTCGTCGGCGAAGTTCTTCCGACCCACCCGACGTTTCCGAATTCCTGATAGTTGTCGCACGGCAGATAATTATTTTCGGGCGACAGCATTTCCGTAAAATACGCGTAAGTTTTATAAAAGATCTCTTTCAGCTTGTCGTTGAGCTCGGGCGAAGAATATTTTTTTTGCGGACAGGGTCTGTCCATGATAAGGTCCGCGAAAAATCCGAGAACGAACGCCGCGCCGAGAATATAGAAGAATATGCTTTTACCGTAAACCGCCGCCGTCGCCACGAAAATTATCGCCGCTATAAAGTTGGGCACGAAACTTACTCTGCCTTTTGCGTGCGCAAAAACTTTCCATTCGAGAAGTTTTTTGCCCGAAATAAGTCGGAAAAGCGTTACGACTATCGAATACAGATTGAAAAACGCCGTAACGGGAAGAACGAGAATATAAAACGCCTGACGGACGAATTCTTCCGCCCATAAATTGCGCGAAAGAAGAACGGACGACCGGACGCTAAGCAGAAAATATATCTCGGGAAGCAAAAACGCGAGCAGACATATATACGCGGGCGCTCTCATGCAAAACGAAAAGAACAACAGTACCATACTCGACACGGGCGAGAGCGAATGAGCCATATTCGAAAATATGTGCCACTTGTGGATCGGCGAGATCGGATTTTTGACTTTCTCGCCGGCTCTGTTTTTTACCTTGCGCTTTAAGTACGGCAACAACTGCCAATCGCCCCTGAGCCACCGCAATTGTCTTGTCAAAAACGCCGAAAAATTCCGCGGGAAACTGTCGAGCGCCGTTTCGTGCGACTGAGCGCAACCCGCAAACGCCCCTTCTATATAATCGTGGCTTAGAATGCGGTTGTCGCGGAAAGCGTCCGACACTTTTTCGTGAAAGCCCTTGACGCGGTAAATACCTTTTCCCGTGTAGTTGCCGCTCGCAAACAAATCGAATTCGGCGTCCGCGGCGTAATTCCGATAGCTGTCGAGTCCCGTAGCCCCGCGGAAAAACTTCGAAAAAAGCGTATCGCTTTTTTCGTCGGGCGCGGAACTCATATTCACCGATATCACGTTCGTTTCCGCATTGTAAGGGTGTTCCATAAGTTCGACGAGAGATGCGCACGAATTCGAAAGCGTGTCGCTGTCGAGCGTGATAACGTATTTTGCGGACGGCTTTTCGCCCAGAATGAGCGCGAACGGACTTTCGTCCTTATCGACGATAAGACGGTTCAATTGAATGAGAGCGCCGCGCTTTTTCTCCCACCCTTGATATTTTTCTTCCTTTCCTTCGACTCTTTCGCGCTTTCTTAGCAGCAAGGTTATTCTGTCTTTGTATGCGGAATTTTCGTACAGTTCCCTGCATTTTCGGATTATGGCAGGGTCTTTTTCTTCGTTCGTTTCTTCCCTGTGCGCAAGCAGATCGAACAGCAGACAGTATGAAAAATACGCGTCGGAATTCGCGCAAATCACCGTTTCCATATTTTTGAAAGCGTCTTCCGCTTCGTCTGCGGACGCGATCAGGCGCGAAACGGTGATAAGCGTCGACACTTCGTCCTTATTGCGGTATTTCAGGTCGCACGACGGCAATTCCCGCCGCGAAAACAAACTTTTGCACGCTCCGCTTAAAATCATGCCGCCTATCACGAAAAAGATCGGCAACGATATAAGAGAAAGCGCGATATAATACTGCTTAAACAAAAGCGGCACGGAAAAACTCAGCCCGAACGCTAAAACGATATGCGCCAAAATAAAAGGATACGCCGCGCGTTTGCCTCGTGTCTTCGGCAGGATGCAGAACGAAATATCCTTGTTTTCGCGTTGCGCTTCGGAAACGAGTTCGCGCGTCGCGGCAAGTTCGCCGATCTTTTTTTTGCGCGCAATAGCGTATATATGTTTCATATAAGTGTATTTCGTGCCGAGCGTCGTTTCGTTATAGCAGATGCCTTTTTCGTTTGCAAGCAACTCATGCGTCGCGGACAAGTCCATTACGTACTCCGCGTCCATGAACTCGGAAACCGCGAAAAGAGTCCGCACCGCCGATTGCATCTGACCGTTGTATCTCGCCGTCATAAAAGCGAAACCGTCCACGCGCGACGGCAGATCCGCACCGTTGTCAAGACAGAGCGACGCGAGAGCGCGGTGCGTCTTTGCCCCGCCCGCGTTGTACAGCGCGTAAACGTATCCGTTGTACCTTAAAAGCGACAAGTCTATCTTATCCTTTGCCGCGTCAATCTTCGCCTTACGCGAAAGCGAGTTTATCATCAGCGACTTAGACGAAAAAATCGCGACGTATTCGAGCAGTGCGAATTCGAGCGCGGGCTTTAACGCCATTATCTCCGTGAACGAAAAAGGCGTTTCGGAATTGTACAGTTTTACGCACTTGCCGAGCAGTTCGCCCGTTACGTAGCCGTCGCAACTCTTGACGAGAAGCTGTGCGAACTCGTACACGCGCGGCAGATCTCCGCAGTGCGGCAGAAAAGAAAATTTATGGATCTCGCGCTTTATGGCGTGCATGCGCTCCGCCGCGGCATAATAATTGTCGTATATCCAATTTTCGAACTCGAAACACTCTTCTCCCGACGCGATACGTTTGGAAATATTTTTGTATGCTCTGTTTATATATTTTCCGATAAGGCGCAGAGAAAGACCCTTTCCCTTTTCGGAATAAAGCCTGCTTCTGCGCGCCAGATCCGCCACTGCAAAATCGAGTTGAACGTCCGTAAGCTGATTTTTAAGCGTAAAATCAGGTTCACCCGTCGGCATTATTATCTTATAGAAAAATACGAAAGCAAGAACGATGAAA
>DBEXQE010000151.1:0-2287 GCA_048167245.1 Christensenellales bacterium
ATTATACTCTGACAGACATGGGTCTCGAGTTGTTTATAAAAAATCAGACCGAATGGGAGTATTCGCGCACCGTTATAGACAAACTTATCTCAGACAGAGAATACGACCTATCTGCGGCTCCCGTTCCCGAATACGAAGATCGCGAATATAACGACGACGCAGATAATTCGGTAGAAGATAATGCGGCAGAAGAAGAAACGACGGACGAAACGGAAGAAACCGCAAACGAAGAACCTATAAACGAAGCGGAAGAAACGGAAGAAGAACCGACAGATCAAATTGACACCGCCGCCATTCTCTCCCGCCTGTTCGAAAGTCAGCAGGACGAAAACAGTTATACGGACAAGCTCGCGTCGGAAGAATACACCGAGAGAGAACGCGTAAGCGCCGACGACTATTTCCGTGATTATCGGCAGGATACGGACGAAGCCGCCGAAGCGGAAGAAGATACGGCTCGAAACTATGATGACGGGCAGTCCGAAGAATATACGGAAAATAACGATCAATTCGCTACCGACAGCGCGTACTACTTCCCCGAGCGCGAAGAAGCGTTCGGCGAACCTGCCGCGGACGAAGCTCCCGAAACCGAAACCGTTCGGGACGCGGCGACAGCGAATAACTTTATGAGCTACCGCGAGAGCGTAAGCGAATACGACGACGATAAACGCCTGTTGGAGCGCGACTATAAAAAAGTGTTGGGCAGTCTTGTGGACGGCGGCATGGAACAAAGCGCCGAAACGGACCGGATGCCCCCGCCCGCTTATATTCCGCTGTCCGACGAAATGGCGCAGAACATTGCGCGCATAGATAGCGAAAACTCAGCGCAAACGGAAGAAGAAACGGCTGTAACCACGACTTATTTCAATCGGACCAATCCGAAAGACGTTCTCGATCAAGGGCTTACGACGATCACGGACGCGGCGCTGAGAAGCACAGGCGACACGGTGAGAACGCGCGTACACGACGACAAAGCGGCGGCAAGCTACAACACGCAGTATCACTATTTTTCGAATAAACTGTTGCTCGTTCAGTATGCGATACTTTTCGGGATAATGATGGTCGAAACGATCTTCACTTTCCTGCTCGCAAAAGTCGGTCTGAGAATAAACACAAAGTTCGACGTGTGGACCTACGTTATTTCCGTTATTGTAGCGCTCGCCTTCCCCGTAACCGCCGCCATAATGACGTTTACCGATCCGCATAAAACGAAGCGCTTCGATTACGACTTCAAAAACTCGATGATATTCAGAATATGGATAATGATTTGCTGTCTGATAATCGTCTACTGCGCGAACATATTCATGGGTATGCCGATGTCGTTCACGAAAGAATATCTTTCGAGTTTGCTTCTCCCCGCGCTGTTCGCTCTCGATATTCCGCTCAACACCGTAATATTCAAGCTCTTGCACGACACCGGAAAATTCAATCAGACCTATTAAAAATAAAAGCGCGTTC
Organism: Christensenellales bacterium; assembly: GCA_048167245.1. Taxonomy (GTDB): domain Bacteria; phylum Bacillota; class Clostridia; order Christensenellales; family Pumilibacteraceae; genus RACS-047. The sequence continues at coordinate 1,456 of DBEXQE010000151.1, forward strand.
GTTAACTGCGAGCGCGTCTTTATTATTTCTCCGATTTCGAAATTTCGGTCCTGTTTTTTCCTTTTCCGCGTCTATCTTTTGCGTCGCTTTTTTTTTCGTGTTTTTCGGCGGTTTTATCCGACTTTTTGTCTTCGATGATTTTCTTGACCCTGCCGAATATGAGAAACAACACGAGAAACATTGCGAATATCGCTATCCAGACGGGTATCCCCCAGCCGCTGAACGGTATTATCGTGCCTTCCACGAAGTAGCACATGAACGCTATCATGACGGGGCGCGTAATGCTTACGACAAGCAGAAAATAACCGTAGCTCATCGTCGTTATTCCCGCGACAAGACATAGCATATCGTCGGGGAAAAACGGCAGAAGCATCATAACTATAAACAAAAACCGCCCCTTCCTGTTCAGAAGTTCGGCGTACTTTTCGGTCTTTTCCTTGCCTATCATCCAAATTACGAGCTTTTTGCCGAATACTTTTCCGAGAACGAATGCGATCAGCGAACCGAGAATGGTTCCGATAGTTATATAAATTAACGCCCAAGTCGGACCGTAGAGCTTACTGCCTATAAATGCCGTAACGGCGGTCGGAAGCGGTAAGAATATTACCTGAAATATGACGAGCAGAATGAATACGAGAATGCCCCAATGGCGCGTTCCGCGGATAAACGCTATTATCGCGTCGGGATCTTTCAACTTTTCGAGCAAATTCGTTTTATCGAATATTATAAAACAAACAAGCGCGATCGCCGCGGCTATAAACGCAACAAGCAGCACCTTGAACAGAGTTTCGTGCGCGTGATAATCAAGACTCGTGATCACTACCGTAAGCGA
>DBEXQE010000152.1:0-4201 GCA_048167245.1 Christensenellales bacterium
AAAGCTACCCCCCCCCCGCACGATAACCGGCTTTGTAGTATCGGTAACGCTTACAACGGTAGACTTTGAAAAAGTATTGTCGCCCACCGTTACGCTATACGTTACGGTGTAATCCGAAAAACTCGTAATCTTCACGGCTCCGCTTACTACCGAAACAGTTTCGTTGTCGCACTTTGCAGAAACTTGCACGTAATAGGTTTTACCCGACGCGTCGCTCACTTCGAGATCTTCGACTGCATAGTCTTGACCTATCTCGACGCTTTCGGAAGCTTTGGGCGTAAAGCCCGCAAGATCCTCGACTTTTATCCCCGAATCGCCGTCCGGCTTACCGTCTTTCCCGTCGTTACATGCCGCAAGCGACAGCGCGCACAGAACCGCGATCGCAAGCGAACAAAACAAAACAATCTTCTTTCTCATAACATATTCTCCTGTTTTAATCAGTTTTTATTTTCCACTCTTACGTTATCCAAATAAAATACTCTTTCGTAATTTACGTTATTGCAAAAATGCAACCAAAGCAGATCCATATCGGTTACGGCGTCTCTCAAATCGAGTTCCACTTCAAACCAGCCCGTGCCGGACGGCACTTTGACGCTCTGAGTAAAATATACGCCCGTTTTGGAACTGCGAAATCTCGGAGTTATCGTAAGTTCCTGTTCGTTCACCTTATATACGTCGAAGCAAAGGTAATACCCGCCCTGCTTGTATTGGCTCAAATTGGCTTTTGCAATCATTTTAGATGCGAATTCCACATACGGATACGCGCCGTTATTCGATGCGGGTATCGTTATTTTTGCCGAGCGACCCGATTTTACGTAGCGCAAATCGGAATTTATTTCGACTATTGGTGCGACTTCTTTCACCTCAACTCCAAACAGCGCAAGCTCTTGATACTGCTTATCAAACGAACAAACTTCTTTATCGTCAAGCGCGATTTCGACGGTTTGATACGCCGACGGAGTTGTTTTTACCACGAGATTGTCTACATGCACCACGGTGTCGATCCCGGAAAAACCAATAACAAAATGCGTAACGGCGTCTACGTCCATCGATAAATCGATAGCCAAATGATTCACCTTATATCTAAGCGTCGTCCAAGCGTTCGGAGCGAGTTTGAATTTCTGTCCGTCGAGAATAACCGGCGAAACGGCGTTTTTCATTAAAGAAAGCGTAGCGTTCTGCTCGACGTCCGTCGCGTTGTACGCATCTATGCTGTACTCATAAACGTTTGCGAAATCGGAAAACGATAACCCGTCGGCGTTCGTGGTGGGAACGTAAAACGCGGTGTTTACGTTCCCCGGTTTATCGGGTTCGTCGCCTACCGTGAGTTTCAGCGAGTTTTCGCCCGTTTTCACGTGGTCGCCGCACACGCTCGCGTCGCCGAACAGCTGATCTTTTACGTTTTTTGAATAGAGAAAACGCGATATATCCTTATAGCTCTCGAAATCCTCGAACAACACTTCGTCGCCGAACTTAAACGCGCTTTCTTTCTCTTGGGACTTGCTTTCTTCATCGGCTTTGCAACCCGTAAAAATCAGGCACGCCGACGCCAAAGACAATATTAGACATATAAATTTAACCGATATCTTTTTCATAAGCCTTTACCTCACTATCGACACGTCGCCGATCATAACGTAATCGGGAGTGGAATATTTGTCGCCGGTCAAAATTTCCATCTTAATATCGGTAAGACGTCTTATAAGACCCCAATTCGCCTTATGAATCCCGCTTACGGAAATATCGTTCCAACCTTTTTCGAGCTTAAAATCCTGTACGAAATTCTGTCCGCCCGAACCTACGAGATAGAATTTAAGAAATACGAGATCGTCGCTTTCCGACTCGGAGTACACACGGAAATTAAACGCGAAATCGTTTTTGGTAAGCTCTTTGTCGCTTATGTTAAATCTGAAAACAGGCGTTTCGGCATCAGGCGCAAAGTCGACTTTAAGAACGTTGTCCGCGCCGCTGTTATTTACGATTTCGGCAGTCCCGACCGACTCGTCCACCTTTACGACGGAATCGCTTAAAAACGGGTCCGACTTCTCGGTTTTTCCGCCGAGCGGCAATACGAGTTCCGTTCCGCCGCTTGTAACTACCGTAACGTATTCCGTATTTTTAACGTCCGCAAAATACGGATATTCCGACGGAGCGACGCCGTTTACGGTCTTAACGGTATCTGTTCCCTTACAGTCGAAATTCAATACGATTTTCTCGCCGCGTCTCGAATAATCGGTTATAAACACGCCTTTTTGAGCAAGCAATATACATTCGACTACGGCTTCGCGCACGTCGTCTATATTGTCGTCGCCGAACGAGATCATATCTCGGTACAGCAACGGACAAAGTTTATCCGTAACGATACGGCTGTCGTATCCCGCCGCGCGATAAAGTCTTTCAAGCTCGTAGAGATACTCGTACTCCTCTTTGCCGTCGCGCATGGTCATAAGTCGAACGGAAGGCACGGGTCCGAAAATGCCATAAGGTTTGCCGGGATAAAACAGGTATCCGTCGCCGTTATCCGTTCCCGTTCTGTCCGGCACGGAATACGGATCCGTCGGCAAACGCGAATTCTTTTTCGCAACGGAATCCCAAGCTATATCGCAATAAAGAGCAGTCTGCCAATAAAGTTCGCCTATAAAACCGTTGTCGTACATAAGCCAACTCATAACTCTCGACTCAAACATGTCGGCATCTATTTGGTATCCGGGAGTAGCATAGTTTGCCGTATACATCCATTGCGGCTCACCGCTCGACTGATACTCGTATCTCTCGGCGGCAGTCTGAATATTCGATACGGCTACGCAATAGTTTTTAACGTTGTCGAGCCTTCCCAAACTATCGTAGTGCGTCGTTACGTACAGCTTTATATCCCTTACCGACTGAATAAGTTCATCCGAAAAGTCGCAATAATAATCCGAATCGGCGCCTTTCGATGCAATATCGTCGGCTATCTCGTCGGCTACCGCATTACGCGCCGAGTGAAAATCCGCGGCAACGCTGTTTGCAAGTTCGTACTTATTGTTCCACTGCGGCTCGTCTATATATCCGGGACGCACAGCCGCCTTTTTAACGTAATTTATGCCGTCCGTCGCCGACAGTTTTACAAGTTCTTTGACTTTTTCGTAAAACGAAACCCGGTTTATCCCCTTACCGCTCTGCGTAGTCGGAATGGGGATCGTCGAAAGAAACGAAGTGATTTTTTCGTTTTCGGGATCCGAATAATATCTCACTCTGTCGGAAAGCGTTTCGGTACTCTTAGTCGTAAGCGATAACGGCGATACGCGATATTTCACGGCTTCGTCGTCGTACTTTTGCAACAACTCCTTACTGCCGCTCAACTCCCCGAACTCTATGTAAAAATCCTGAGCCTGAAATATCGCCTGCGAGTGAGTTTCCTTGGAAATCTCGTAGTCCCACACCGTTACGTGCGCGGGAACGGAATAGTCAGCGCCGTCGATTTTAAGGTCGAAACTGCCGACATACTCGCCCGCAGGTTGATCGAACGGCACGAATACGGTTATCCAAATGCCTTGATTTTCGTCCTGGGCAATAGTATTTTCTTTATACTCGATCGCCGTTTCGAACGGCAACAAGGCATCGGGATATATTCCTACGCCCGTGGTCGTGGTTTTTCCCGTTGTGGCTGCCGCAACTTCGATATATTTTTGGTTGTATACTTCGAAATTCGACTTATCGAGTTCGTCGCCAGACGCGTTTTTCAAATTGTTTACCGATACGGTATACTCTTTGACATCGTAATTCGGCGACATTATTATTTGAGCGCTGTGATATTCGCCCTTTGCCGCTTTTAATCTGTATTCGAGCGGCTTGCGGAACGTTTCGTCGTAATTTACGTTCCGCATTATCTTATACGCCGAACTCTGGCTCCACAAAATTATTTCTTTCCGCTTGCTCGGTTGTTTTTCGGACTTGTTGCAAGCCGACGCAAACGCAACTGCCATAATGACCGAAATAAGAACTGCTTTTTTAAATTTTATTTTCAACGCTTTCGCTCCTTATCGCAAAATTTAAGTTTTTATAAAAGTCCTGCGCTTCTGAGCATGTTGTCGAATTCTATGCGCGTAATCTTAGAACCTTCGAAAATTTGCTTTGCGCTTTTATAGTTGGCGTCTGTTTCGGGTGAAATCAACGCAGAGTTTATATTCGACGGATTCCAACTTCTCAAACTTGCTTTCCAATA
>DBEXQE010000153.1:0-1809 GCA_048167245.1 Christensenellales bacterium
TTTTAATAATACTGTCCGAAATACTCGTTTTCGTTTGGGCGATAAGCTACGCCGATTATTTTTTCCGCACGTTGGATATGCCCGCGCGGCTCAAAAAACTTATGGAAACCAACGGTTTCGAATTCGTCCGCACGGTGGAAAAAACGGACTTTTCGACCGTTACGAAGGAGTTAACGTAGATGAAAACAAAGATCAGGCAGTTTATACCGTGTCTTTTTACGGCGGCTTTCAGCATAGTCGCTCTGTGCGTGTACCTTTTCGCCATGGGCGGCAGGGAATGGGTCAGAATATTTCAAGCCGTCGTCGCGCCGCTCGTTCCGCTCGTGATACCCGTTCTGAACAGGATATTCAAGATAAACATTCCGTTCGCGTTCAACGTTGCGGTCGGGATCTACGCCGTCGTGGCGATAGACTTCGCGTCGGTCATGGATTTTTACGGGCTGATCCCGTGGTTCGATAAATTTCTGCATACGGCTTTCGGCGCGGTGGGCGGAATGGGCGTGTTCATATTTTTGCTGTACGCAAAGGGCGAAAATATGAAACCTTGGTGCTTTTTTCTCGTGATACTGCTCGTAGTGCTCGGGCTTGCCGCCGCCTGGGAAATTTACGAGTTTACGTTCGATATTCTGCTCGGGTCTGATATGCAACGCTGGAAACCCGATATTTCGGCTGTCGGCGATATGACCGTAAAAGAATTTTTCGACGGTTACAATCCGCTGAAAGACACTCTGCTCGACATGATAGTCGCGATTGGCGGCGTGCTAATCTTTTACGCGATCATACTTATCGACAAGCTCCGCGGCCGGAAAATGTGTAAAAGCATTTACGCGCAAGTCCGTTCGAGCGACAAAAACGGTTCGGAAACGGAAAATCAAAAATGAAAGAATTCGATAGAGTTGTTTTGACGGTCAACAAGCCCGAATATACGAAGAACGGGCTGTATATGGGTATGTGCGGGTGCATATGGGAAGATTTCGGGGGCGAAAGCGACCATGTTTTGGTCAATTTCGACTTGAACGGGTGGCTTCCCGATATATTTTACGGTATGCTTATTTCGAAATGCGATCTGGCAGTCGAAGACAAGACCGAGTTCGATGAGCGTTCGAAACGTATCGCCGCCATATATTTTCCCGATCTGTACGGCACGGGCGAGTACGGCAAAGATCATGCGGTCTTGACGGAAGAAAGGGAAGAATTCGGTAAATACGACGTGCATATGGGCGCGTACGGGCAAATACTTTCGCCTATCGAAAACGATATCATAACGGTGCGGTTCGATCTGAAATATCCGCAAAAGAGCGTTACGCTGGATATACCGAAAAAGTATCTGGACTATTACGGAAAACCCGATTGCGCATGGTGATCGCAAAGGAAAGCCTTTTTGTTTTTTTATAAAAAACGGTTGACAAATCGAGTAAAATATATTAAAATTAGAATAATTCTAATCAAGGGAATATCGCATGACGCATTATGCAACGAAAATTTCGGATCTTATAAACGCTTCGAACAATCATATGACCGCCGAGCAGATTTTTTTCGAACTCAAAAAAACGGAGCCGAAGATCGTGCTTGCCACGGTATACAATAATCTGAACGCGCTTGTAAAGGATAATAAGATACGCAAAATAAGCATAGCGGGCGAGACGGACAGATACGACAAAACGAAGAAACACGATCACGTCGTTTGCAAAACGTGCGGGAAGATCGCGGATTTCGATTTCGGGGATCTGACCGAAAATTTGAGCGGCAAACTACGTTCGGATATATTCGAATACGACCTTAAAGTATTTTACGAATGTCCCGAATGCA
>DBEXQE010000154.1:0-3415 GCA_048167245.1 Christensenellales bacterium
TACTCTCTCACTCCAAGGCGGCGGAGACGGGTGTGGAGAGCGACAACAGGCGGCGCGGCGGCGAATGAGTGTACATTGACGTACTCGATTGAGCCGACTTGGGCGCTACGAAAGTCGCTATACGCGCCCGTATACGCCGCCGAAAACGCCTACATTTTTAAGCCGGCAGACCCAAACCCCTGCACTATATACTTCTGCGCCGCGATATACACTATGAAGATAGGTATGCTCGTTATAAGCAGCGCCGCCATCACTTCGCCCGTCGTTATGCCCTGAATGCTCTGAATGTTCGTGAGCGCGGCTTGTATCGGGTACATGGGCCACTCGTTGCCCTGCGGCGTGGGCAGGACCATGGTCGGCCAGATATAGTCGTTCCACGAGCCTATGAACGCGAACGTGGAAACCGTCGCCAATATGGATTTGGACAGCGGAGCTATTATGCTGACGAAGATCCTGAGCCGTCCCGCGCCGTCTATGCGCGCCGCTTCTTCGTACTCTTTCGGCACGCCTTCGAAAAACTGCCTGAACAGGAAAATATTGAAAATACTTATCATCGGCGGCAGGATCACCGCGAAAACCGTGCTGTTCAGGTGCAAATTCACCGTTATCGCGTACAGCGGGATTATAGTCGTTTCGATAGGCACCACTATAAGGAACAGCACCATGAACGACAGGAACCCTTTGCCCGGGAAATCGAGCTTTGCAAGCACGTAGCCCGCGAGCGCGTTGACGACTATGTTGCCGACGACGACCGCCGCCGCGTAGAGTATGCTGTTTATCGCGTACTTGTATATGTCGTACTTCGTAAGCACCGACTTGAAGTTCGCGAAAAACGTTTCCGCGCTCGTAAGGTTCGGCAGGAACAGCATCAGCGATCCCGCCTGCGTAGCGAGCATGTATTCGGACTTAGTCGACGTGCATATCATCCATATGAGCGGAAAGACGAACACGAGTCCGAGCACGATGAGCGCGATATAGATAACCGTTTTGGATATTATCTCTCCCGCGCTTATTTTTTTGCGGGAGTAATTAACAATAGCTTGATCGTTCGTCATATCAATCTTTCTCCCTTAGCGCGTAACGCTGGATACACGTAATTATTCCTATAACGATCGTCATCATGAGCGCGATCGCCGACGAGTAGCCGACCCAACGGTACGAATAACCTTGAATGTACATAAGGTAATTCATCGTTATCGTGTAATCGGTCTTGCCCGTCATGAGCATGGGTTGGACCATCACTTTGCACGCGCCTATAAACACGGTTATTATAACGAACAACAGCGTCGAGCGAAGTCCCGGGAACGTTACGCACCAGAACTGCCGCCACTTGTTCGCGCCGTCAAGGCTTGCCGCTTCGTACAGTTCTTTCCGCACGTTTTGAAGCCCCGACAGGAATATAAGCATCTGATATCCCGCGCCCTGCCACGCCGAGATAAGAATTATCCAATACATGCTCGTTTTCGGATTTTTCAGGAACTCGTGCGTGCCTAATCCCATTTTTATAAGGAACGCGTTGATAAGCCCGACGTCGCTCGGATCCAATATCCTGAGCCACAGATAACTCGTTACCGTGAGCGAAATGACCTGCGGCGCGAAAAACATTATCTTGAATATCGCCATGCCGCGCATCTTGTGATTGACTATAAGAGCCAACACGAGCGCCAAAAGAATTTGAAGCGGCACTACGAAAATAACGAACTGTCCCGTGTTTTTCAGGGCTTTCAGCACGTCGCCCTTTTCGGCGATATTTTGGAACATTCTCCTGAAATTTTCGAATCCGTTGAATTGTATGTCGTTCGGGCGCAACAGATAGTAATTCGTAAACGCATAGCCGAGCGAAAACACTATCGGCAACAGCACGAACACGAGCGCCAGAAGAAGCGCGGGCGTCATCATGCCGTAAGCCGCCACCGTTTCGCGCAGGTGATACCGTCCGCCGTGCTTTCTGCGGACGACTATATCCTTTACGATAAACGCGGCGAGAACTGCCACGAACACGAGCGCCACTATTATATACATCGTCATAGCGCGGATTTCCTCCCTTTACCGACCGTCGAAAAGTCTTACGATTTGAACGGCGCAAGCTCCGTTTCGAGATTTGCCGTCTGACTGTCTACTTTCGCTTTAACGCCGTCCGCGTTCGTGTCTTTGAGAGCGACTATGATGTCGCGGAACGACTGCGAGAACTGCGGATAGCCTACCGTGTTGGGGCGCTGTATTCCCGAATTTTCGAACTGATCGTAGAGCATTTTTTCGGGAGAACCCGCCTTGTAGTTCGAACGCGTTACAGCCGACTTTCTCGCGGGGATAAGACCCGTAGCCTGAGTTATCGCGAAACTGCTGTCTTCGGAAACCATCCATTCGAGAACTTTCGTTACCGCCGCGCGGTCGCCGCGGTCGATATTAGCCATACCGAACGACCAGCTTGCCGTGGGCGACGCCGCCGTTGCGGTCGCGCTCGCTTTCGGGTACGGCAAAACGCCCCAGCTGTCGCGGCTCGTAAACGCTTTGCCCGCGCCCGTCCAGGTCTGATCTATCTCGGGGATCGTCCAGCCGCTCGACAGGTACATTGCCGTCTTGCCGAGAAAGAAGTCCTGAGAACCGAGATTGTAACCGGTATATCCCTTATCGACGAGCCCGCGCAGGAACCTGAATCCGTTTACGGAGTTCGTGCCGTTAAGATAGCCCTGCGCCGTGAGTCCGTCGTCCGACAGGAATTTCCCGCCGCTCGTCAGAATAAACGGATACAAAAGATACGTAGCCGTTTCGTCGTTCGTGGAATCCAAACGCAGATCTATCGGGAATTTATCCGTGTTGTTCTTTATTTTCGCGCAGATCTCTTCAAACTTTTCGAACGTCCAACGGTTTTCGACCGTCATGTTTTCAACGTCGGCGAGAACTCCCGCGCTCCTGAAAATCTCCTTATTGTAGTATATTCCCGCGCTCGATTCCTGAATGGGCAATCCGTACAGCTTGTTTTGGTACGTGTTGCGCGACACTTCGGGAATGTCCGCGAGAGTTTCCGCCGATATGTATTCGTCCATCGGCATGAGTATTCCCGCGTTAGCGTACGACCACGCGTTGGGCGCGTCGAACGTTATGATATCGGGAATGCTCTTATCCATTATTTTGTTCGTAAGAGCCGTTTCGTTGCCGGTCGCGCCTTCCGTACGCGGTTCGGGAACTATGCGCGCGACTATCTTTTCGGCTTTGTGCGCTTCGTTGAACGCGTCGGCGCGGCGTTGGTACGCTATGCCTTCCGCCGACGACGAAGCGACGTGAGTCATTATGCGGACAACTCTGTTGCCTTCTTCGTCAAATGAATCGTTCCCCCCCCCGTTGTCGCACGCGGCAAGCGCGGGCAGACAGAGCGTAAAGCTCATAAGTACCGTTGCGATCTTCTTCCAAAGTT
>DBEXQE010000155.1:0-5140 GCA_048167245.1 Christensenellales bacterium
TTTGGGGAAATCGGTAGCGCGGTTGCTCTTTTTTGCTTGAAAAAACCGAGCGGGAGTGTTATAATCACACAAGGAGCTTTGCGATAATGAGCGAAATATTGAAATTCGAAAGACGAGAAGAATTCAGAAAATGGCTCGAAAAGAACTGCTTATCATGCGACGGGATATGGATTTTGTTCGGCAAAGCCGGCGGACCGAAAACGATCGGAGCCGACGAAGCGCTCGAAGAAGCGCTGTGCTTCGGATGGATCGACGGACAAATGCAGAGCATAGACGAAAAAACTTACAAAAAATATTTTTCGATGCGCCGCCCTAACAGCAAATGGTCGGAAAAGAACAAAGCGTTAGTCAAAGATCTCGAACATCGCGGACTGATGACGGACTTCGGCAGAAACAAGATAGCGGAAGCTGAAAAGAACGGTCGTTGGAACGCTCCGAAACCCGTGCCGATCACGGAAGAAGACGTTGCCCGCCTATCTGAAATTCTCAAAAATCACGAACCCGCCTACGCAAATTTTCAAGCGATGTCCCCGTCGGTGAAAAGGACTTATACGAAAGCGTTTTTAGACGCCAAAACGGACGAAGGACGAAAAAAGCGTATAGCTTGGATAACGGACAGACTAAATAAAAATCTCAAACCTATGTGATATACGAAAAGGAGAAAAAGATCGTGGCTTTCGATTACAAAAAAGAATACAAAGAATTTTATATGCCCGCAAGTAAGCCGTCTATCGTTACGGTACCGAAAATGAACTATATCGCGGTGCGCGGCAAGGGCGATCCGAACGACGAAAACGGCGAATATAAAAATTCGATCGGACTTTTATATGCGATAGCTTTTACGATCAAAATGAGTTACAAGGGTCCGCATAAGATCGACGGATATTTCGATTACGTAGTTCCGCCGCTCGAAGGTTTTTGGCGGCAGGAAAATTCCGATACGGTAGACTACTCGAATAAAGACGGCTTCGAATTTATTTCTCTGATCCGCTTGCCCGATTTCGTTACGAAAAGCGATTTCGATTGGGCTATACGGGAAGCGACGAATAAGAAAAAAACGGATTTTTCAAAGGTCGGATATCTTACTTATGACGAAGGCGTATGCGTTCAATGTATGCATATCGGTCCTTACGACGACGAACCGAAAACGATCGGACTTATGCACGAGTACGCGAAATCGAACGGCTACGAAACGGATATAAACGATAAACGTTACCATCATGAAATTTATCTTTCCGACCCGCGCAAATGCGCTGCCGAAAAATTAAAAACGGTAGTGCGCCACCCGATAAAAAGAATATAAAAACAAAAGCGGCTACCTTACGTAACCGCTCTTATTTTTTATTCGGGCTTTGTTTCGAGTTTCAAATCGAAATCTCCGAGCTTTTTGACTTTATAGCCGTTCTTTTTGTATTCTTCGTAATCGAACGCTTCCAATTCGTCGATCGCGAGCTTGTGGAACTCGTAAAAATTGTGCCACCATTCGTAACCGCTTCCGAGTTCGGCGCTTAAATACGCGTCGGCAATGTCGCATCCCATGGCGGGAGCCACGTAGAACGCGCCCATGGCGAGTACGTTTACGCCGTTGCCCGTTATAGCGCGCAATGCCGCGGGAACGCTTTCGACTACGCCCGCATGAACGTGCGGACACTTGCTCGCCGCGATATGAATACCCATACCCGTGCCGCAGAACAAGAGCGCGCGCTCGTAGCGACCTTCCGAAATCTCGGCTCCTACCCTGAGTCCCACTCTGTGGAACATAAGGTCTGTGTCGTCGGGATCGCTGTCCGCTTTAACGCCGAAATCTTCTATCTTCCAACCTTTGGCTTTCAGATGCGCGACTACGGCTTCTTTAAGCGGAAAGCCGGCAAAATCCGCGCCGACCGCCAGATATTTATCTTTTACCGTCTTCATAACTCAGCCTTTATAAATTATTTAACGCGTTCCATATACGTTCCGGTCCTCGTATCCACGCGGATCTTATCGCCCATATTGATAAAGAGCGGAACGTTGATATTGAAGCCCGTTTCGAGTTTTGCGGGCTTGTTGCCTGCTTTCGAAGTATCGCCCTGAATACCGGGTTCGGTTTCGGTTACTTCGAGTTCGACGAAATTCGGCGGTTCGACCGAAAAAGCAACGCCCTTGTAGCTCTGAACGGAAACCATCATTTCTTCCTTCACGAACTTCATCGCTTCCGCAACTATATCGTAGTTGAGCGGGATCATTTCGTAAGTTTCCATATCCATAAAATAATACAAACCGTCGTCGTTATACGAGTATTGCATTTCCTTGCGCTCTATATGCGCGTTTTCGTACTTGTCGGACGGGTTGAACGTCTGCTCCAACACCTGCCCCGTTACGATGTTCTTGATCTTCGCGCGAACGAACGCCGCGCCCTTGCCGGGTTTAACGTGTTGAAAATCAACTATAACGTAAACTTTGCCGTCGATTTCGATCGTTACTCCCTTGCGGAAATCTCCTGCCGATACCATAAATGTCCTCCTAAATTTCTAATGTTTTTTCAAAATCGGTTAAGTTCTCTATTCCGTCTTCGCGGACGACAACCATATCCTCTATCCGTACCCCGCCGAGTCCGTCTATGTAAATTCCGGGTTCGACGGTAATGACCATTCCGTCCAGCAAAACGTCCTGCCCGTTTTCTCTTACGTACGGCGCTTCATGAATGTCGAGTCCTACGCCGTGTCCGAGCGAATGACCGAATTCCTTGTCGTATCCGTTTGCGCGGATATATTCCCTTGCGAGCGAATCCGCTTCGTGGCACGTCATGCCGGCTTTTATATGTTTGAGCGCGTAGTTCTGAGCTTCCAAAACGATGTTATGGATAGAAGCGAGCTCGGGATTCGGATCGTTTATGAAAAACGTTCTCGTCATATCGGAACAGTATCCTTGATACTTCACTCCGTAATCGAGCAAAATAATATCATTCTTTTCGAGCTTTTTGGCTGACGGAACATGATGCGGTTTCGCAGAATTTTCTCCGAACGCGAATATCGTGTCGAACGACATGCAGTCCGCGCCTTCTTTGACGGCTTCGTACGCAAGCTCCGCCGCCATATCGCGCTCGGTAACGCCGGGCTTCATGAGCGGCATTATCTTTTTGAGCGCGCGTTCGGCTATGCGCTGAGCTTCCGTTATCTTCGCGATCTCGTCCGCGCTCTTTATTATTCTTAGCGCTTCCAAATTCGCGCTTGCGGGCGTGAACTTGAAATCGGACAATTCGTTTTTAAGCGTCTTATACTCGCAAACAGTCAGGAATTTGTCTTCGAAGCCGATCGTTTTCGCGTCCGCTTTTTTAAGAACGTCTGCCGTAAACTTGTAAACTTCGCTCATTCCGCGCGCAACGATAAGATTAAAACCTTCGAGCTTTTCCTGCGCCGCTTTCATGTACCGCGAATCGGTAATGAACGTTTTTTCGTTTTCGGTCAGAATAAGACACCCGAAAGACGATTTGAAATCCGTAAAATAAAAACGGTTCTGCGGGCTGAAAATGACGTATGCGTCGATCTTTCCGCCAAAAAGATTTTCGTTCATAAAATCCTCCGTTAAGTATTATAACATATATTTCATAAAAAGGGAAATATTTTGCGGCTCTTTTCTCGCCTAATATTCCAAATCTTTTCGTATGCGGTCGGCAAGTTCCGCGGGAGACGAAAATTTTCGCACGTCGCGCAGGAAATCTACGAACTCCAACTTTATTTCCTTGCCGTATAAATCGGCTTTTTCGTCCTTTATAAGCGTTTCCACGCTTAACAGCGGTTCGCCGAAAGTCGGTTTCGCCCCGACGTTCGTTACTGATTTACGGACTACTCCGTCGTATACGGTCCTCGTCGCGTAAACGCCGTTTTTGACGAGCATTTTGTCGTCCGAAAATTTTAAGTTTGCCGTCGGAAACCCGTAAATTTTTCCGACTCCGCGTCCGTGAACGACTTCGCCCGTCATAAAATACGGAACCGAAAGCAACAAATTCGCTTTTTTTATATCGCCCGCACGCAAAGTTTCTTTAATGAGCGTGCTCGATACGCGTTCGCCGCCGAGCAAAACGGGGTCGATAACGTTAAACGATATGCTTTTCCGCGCGGCGACCCGTTCAAGATACTCCGCGTCTCCGTCGCCGCCTTTTCCGAATCTGTAATCGTATCCGCAAACTATTCCTACGATATTTACTTTTCCGAACAGATCTCTTAAAAAATCTTCTTTTTCCGTTTGTCTGAAACGTTCGTCGAATTCAAACGGAATAACGTAATCTATTCCGAGATCTTCAAGTAACAGACAGCGCTCGCGGTATGTATAAACGAGTTTAGCCGACGGGTCGAACTGCTTGTACGAATTATTCGAAAAAGTTATCACGGCGCTTTTGGCGCGCAATTTGTCGGCTTCCGCTTTTACGCGCTCTATAAGAACGCGATGCCCTGCATGCACGCTGTCGAAAAAACCCATTCCGACGACCGTTTTTTCTTCGATTTTTTCCGAGCTTACGATTTTAAGCATATGTTCAGTCCCTTAAATACGAAGTTATCTTCAAAATGCCGTTCACGCTTTGCCCCAACCCGAACAATTCGTTTTTACAATATACGGTAAAAAGTCCTTCTTTATCGCACGGAATTTTTATTCCGTTAGTCAGCTTACCGTACATATCGTCTTCAACTATAAGCATATCGCAATCTTTGAGCACTTCTTCGACGGACGACACTGCTTTTTCGCCGAGCGAACCGAGTTCGTCCGAAGTTACGCTTTCCGATATCGAAAACTTTCCGCAACGGACGCGCGTCAACGCCGTCATTGTCGCGAGCGACCCGCATTTATACGCCAGGTCGCGGCAAATACTGCGGATATACGTTCCCGCGCCGCAATGGATATCGAAACTATACTTATTTCCGTCCGACTTTCCGCTCGGCTCGATCGAATAAATTTCAACCGTATTCGGTTTCAATTCGAACTCTTTGCCTGCGCGCGCCAAATCGTACGCCCGTCTGCCGTTTATACTTTTCGAGCTGTATTTCGGCGGCAACTGCTCGATCTTTCCGATAAGTCCTTTGATCGCGGCGGCTATCTCGGCTTCCGTCGGAATATTATCCGTTCTGCCGACTACCGCGCCGCTTCCGTCGAGCGTATCCGTTTC
>DBEXQE010000156.1:0-2884 GCA_048167245.1 Christensenellales bacterium
TATGACCGCGCTTTTCGGTTTCCAAACTTAATTAAACACGACTCGCGAATTCTATAACAAAGTTCAATTCAACACGTGGATGGAACTTATAACGAATCAAACGCAGGAAAATATTCTGTCTTACGCGCACGAGATAGTCGAAAACGGTTATACCCCCGGAATTCTCATTATAGACGACGGGTGGCAAAAGCGCGCGGGCGTTTGGGATTTCGACCCCGAAAAGTTTTCCGATCCGAAGAAAATGGTAGACGAATTGCACGCGCTCGGGTTTACGGTAATGATATGGGTAACGCCGTTCGTTTGCCCCGAGGGACGCAGTTACGCAGCGTTGCAGTCATTTCGCATACCGCTCGAACAAAGAGCGCGTCATCTCGTAAGGCTAAAAGACGGCACGCCCGCAATTTACGAGTGGTGGAACGGCTATGCGGCAATGCTTAATTTTTGTTTGCAAGACGACAGAGAGTTTATGACGGCGCAACTCGAAAAGCTTATGGGCGAGTACGGCATAGACGGATTTAAGTTCGACGGCGGAACGTATAAGCCGAATACGGTCATAAACGGCGATGCGGATTTTTACGGCGGTTACACGGCGGACGAGCTTAACGCCGCGTGGATAAAGTTCGGCTCGGCGTATAAGTTTCACGAATTCAAAGATACTTTCAACGCGGGCGGACTGCCCGTAATTCAGCGGCTTTTCGATAAAAACCACAGTTGGAAAGGCAACGGAATTGACTGCCTATTGTCGGGCGGTATGTTCGTAGGACTTATCGGCAGTCCGTTTATTTGCCCCGATATGGTCGGCGGCGGCGAGTGGACGGCATTTTTAAGCGGCAATTACGATGAAGAACTTTTCGTAAGAATGGCTCAGGCGTCCGCGCTGTTTCCTATGATGCAATTCTCGTCTCTGCCGTGGAGACATCTGTCGAAAGAGAGCGCAAAACTGTGCTTGGACGCGGCAAAATTGCACGAAAGCTTTGCGGAAAAGATAGAAAAACTCGTCGAAAATGCCGAAAAAACGGGCGAACCGATTATAAGGTATATGGAATATTCGTACCCGCATAGCGGATTCGAAAAAGTAAACGACCAATTTATGCTCGGCGACAATATTCTCGTAGCTCCCGTTATAGAAAAGGGGCAAACGGTCAAAAACGTAAAACTTCCCGCGGGCAAATGGCGCGATATCTCGGACGGCAAAATCTACGTCGGCGGCACAACGGTTCCCGTTCCCGCGCCGATAGATAAACTGCCCGTTTTCGAAAGAATATAGAGCGGTATTGTTGTTTTCGGTTACGTTGCCGGTTTTAATGGTAAAGCAATTTAAGTAAAGTGCGATTGAGAAGTTTCTCGAATTTTACCGTTTGACCGTAAAATATGTGCCTGTCAGATACAAGCGGCGGCAAAGCTGACGATGGCGGCTGACGCCGCCATCGTCACCCTCGCGCTTCGCGCTCGGGCGCCGAGACAGGCACACACAACCGAACAAACGCAACGAACGATCAACTCAACCGAACGAACGCAAACGGACGAACGAACAAAAGGAACGGGCGTAACTGTAAGCTCATAGCAAGTCGCAAAGGCGGCGGCGAAATTCGGGGCGGCGCGGTAAACCCCTTGCGCACGCCCCCGAATAATTCTTCGCCGCCGCGTCTTTTTGCGTTCTTTGCTCTACGATACCTTTCTTGCTTGCGCTATAGTTTCGGGCGATACTTCGCCTATGAGCGCGCCTTCGTCCCAAACTCGGAAATCTTTCGCAACGATCAAGCGATTGTCTCGCTCGTCGCTCCCGTCCATTTTGCAAATAACGTCGTTGCCGTCAATGTCGCTTTCTATGAAGCGGTATAAGCCTTTGGAGTAGTACGGCTTTACGTCCTGCTTACTCAAATACTTCGTTATGTATTTTATTGCCGATTCATACATCTGCGGAATTATTTCGGAAAACTCGTTTCTGCCGAACTTTTCAAAGAAATACTTGCTCTGTAAATACGTTTTCATCTTACCGGTCTTTGGATTGTAATCTTTTACTGTTTCCAATTCGCCGGTTATTTTTTTATTCGGATCATAGATAAGCCCGTGAAAGTGTAATCGGTCGTTTTCACTGCCGCGTTCCCATACGCCTTGAAATAAACAGCCGTAACGTTTATGTAAGTTAGACAGAGCGTTTTTCAAGCTCTTTTCAAAACTTTGCTCGGTATGCTTTTTGGAATCGAACGTTACCGTGAAAAAATATTCGTAGTTTTGGTTATACGCCTTGTACTCAAACCGTTGCTTGCGGGTATATGCGTTGCGCCATTTTCTTCGGCATTGTTCGTCCACAAAATATGAAGCGTCTTCTTCGGTAGGAAAGAGCGGCAGCATATCTTTGAGAATGGATTGTTTTCTTACGTTCGGGTATTGCTTGTAATACTTGTCGTAAAGCTCATCGAAAATGTCTTTTAACGTAGTAATACGCACGTCCGTTTTCGGCTTTTCTTTTACCTTTTGAGAGCTTTTATCTTTCGGCTCGACAACTTGTTCGCCGTCAATCGTTATAGGCTCTATACCGTCATTTACGGCGGCATTTTCAACCTGTTCGGCTTGCGTAACCGTATCGATTGCAGACTTTTCAAGAGCATACTTGCCGTCTTTTACACTAACGGCAATTTCTTTCGGCTTGCGAACGGTTCGCCGCGTGGGATTGGTCGTATGCGGCGTGGCTATATAGTAATCGCCTTCCCGACGCACCTTACAATTCGGATACCATTGCGCTATGCCGTCTTGGTCTATTTCGCCCAACATATCGCCTTTGTTTCTGTTGTTCATTTTGTTCACCTCCTTCGCCCGAAAGGGCATTTTGTTAGGGAACATTGACCGCACGTAAGTTACCGTTTACCTCCTTATATTTATT
>DBEXQE010000157.1:0-8261 GCA_048167245.1 Christensenellales bacterium
TATCTCAGCCTAAGGCGGCGGAGAGTGGTGCGGATACAACCTCATCAGTGCGGTCGGTCGCTAACGCTTTGCGACCGCACAGCTTCCCCTACCAGGGGGAAGCCTTTTTAGAAGATAAGGCGGCGGAGACGGTCAATAGTAGCCGTAGGCGGCGGAGAGTGGTGCGGATTTTCGCAACAGTTGACGCGCAAGCGAGCGAGTGTACTTAAACGTACTCGACCGAGCGCGCGCGGCAAACGTAGCGGAAAGACGTGCCGCTATACGCCGCCGTTATTTACGGGTGGCGGAGCTCATAGCTTTCAAAAGCGAGCTAAGCGCTTCGTTTAATTTGCGCTGTTGTTCGGGAGTTTTGTTTTCGGGTTTTGCGCGTTCCTGCTGTAAAAGGAGCGCGACTTCTTTCATGGTCGCGAGCGGCGCGCCGTCGCGGTTTATCTGTTCTATTCTCGCTATAACGCTGTCGGCGGAACTCGTGCCGGACGCGGGAGCTTCCTGTGCGGGCGGCGGAGTTACGACCGTCTGAGCGGGCGGCGGGGTTACCGTTTGCGCAGGCTCGGGCTGAACGGGCGGAGCTGTTACTACCGTCTGTTCACGGTCCGCCTGTGCCGCCGCGGCTTGCGCCGCGCGCGCTCTTTCAATAGCCGCGTTGCGGGCTTCGGCGCGTTGACGCTCTCTCTCGGCTCTTTCGGCTTCTTCTCTTTCGCGTCTTATCTCTTCTTCGATCTCGTTTAAGTCGTTGTTTTTCGGCGCGCTCTCTTCGGCGGGCTCTTCTTCTATCTCTACGTCGAGCTTATTGCTCTTTTCGAAAGTCGCGTCGTACGACGAGCTTTCGACGACGGGTTCGGTGGTTACCGCTTCGGTTACGACCGCGTCGCCCACTATCGGCTCGTCGGCTTCCGCGTAAACGGGAGCTTCTTCGACCACCGTTTCATGATCGTCCTGCGCCTGAGCCGCTCCGCCCTGCGCGAAACGGTTAGCCGCCGCGTCGGCGGATCCGTCGTAATTGCCTCCCTTGGAGAGCTTATCGAGCGCGTCCACGTATTTATTGTAAACTTTGACCGCGCCGTTGTATTTTACGGCGGAAACTATTCCCGCGATCAGCGACAGAACGCCGCCCGCGATGCCTATAAGAGCAAGCCCTTCGTAAGCGCCCAAGAATACGAACACGCCGAGCGCGATAGCCGTTACTATAAGCGACGAGAATACCGTCGCGAGCGTAAAGCGGGAAGAAAACGACGAAGCGTGCGGTCCCGTTATGCAAGCGTCGAAATTTATGACGTCGCTCGGCTTTTCGCCCGTCATCTTCGCGCGCTTGTAGAGTTTGCGTATCTTTACGGGCATGTTCTTCGCGGATTCGGTCGCGCTCTTGGCGGACGGCGATTTAAGGAACTTTTTCGCGCAGGACACGAATTTGTTCAGATCACCGCCGACGAAAGTTAGCACGAGCCCTACGATAAATACTGCGCCGAGCACGCCCAACAGGACGTACGCCCACATGTCGGCGCTGAGTTTTGTGAGATAATTTCCGATCGTTCTAAGCATAATTCGGTTCTCCTATCATATATATTGCTTGTTTACTTACTATACCTTTATATTATACCTTATAAAAGATTATAACATATTCAAAAATATTTTTCCACAATTTCAGCGAAATATTTTACGCAAATTTTCAAAAAATACGGCTTTTTTACGAAATTCGGCTAAATTTCGGTCAACTCACCCGTCGAAAACGAGTAAATATATCTTTTCGCGACGCGTTTGCCGAGCAGTTTTTCGACCGCGAGCGCGTACAGCGACACCTGTTTTCTGTATTCGGACATGCGTTTTTCGGTTATTTCGCCCGATTTGTAGTCAACGACCGTATAGCCGTCAGCCGTTTCGACGAGCAGATCTATTATCCCCTGCACGAGTATCCCGCCGCTTCCGCCCGCGCCGACTTCGGACGCGTCGAGCCGCACGATAAACGGCAACTCTCGGTAAAATTTACGGGGTGTTTCCATTTTGTCAACAGCGACAACGGGTGTTTCCATTTTGTCAACCTTAACGTGTGTTTCCATTTTGTCAACCTTTTCGACCCCGTTTTGAAAAATAAGTGTTTCCATTTTGTTAACAGCCGCTTTTACGGCGGACTTTTTGACGAGCGCGCACTCGGTCGGGAACTCTTTTTCAAGCCGCTCCCACTCGCTTTCGAACGGCGAGAAAAACGAAACGTTCTGCATAATAAGGTGGTACGCCGACCCCGTTTCGGCTCCGCGTTCGTCGTCGGCGAAAACGACTTTGCGGATATTTTCGTCCGTTTCGTCGCCCGAGCGAGCGGCGGAAGTTACCGTTATTTTCAGCGGAGCACGCTTTTCGGCGGGAGCGGGAGCGATATAGCGCTTTATCTCGTCTTTCAGCGACGCGTCGTAAGGTCGGTTTTCGCTTATCCGTCTTTCTCCGAAGTCCCGAGCCGCAACGGAAAGGCAGTCGTCCTTGTCGCAGATCTCGGCAAAGTCCTTTACGTGCGGATACAGCCAGTCGAGATAGCTCTCCGCCCTGTCGGCGCGCACGGGAGCGGGCAGTTTTTTAGCCGCTCCGCAGATGAAAAGCGAGTTTTTCGCGCGGGTCAGCGCCACGTACAGTATGCGCATTTCTTCTTCTTTGAGTTTGCGCTCTTTAATAAGTTTCATGCGCGCGTGCAGGCTCGTGTCCGAAGTCGTTTTCTCGTCCGAGTCGAAACATTTCAGCGACAGCCCGAGTTCGGAATCGAGAAGAACGCTTTCGGATAAGTCGCGCTTGTCGAACTTTTTGCCTATGCGCCCTAAGATAACGTGCTTGAATTCGAGCCCTTTCGACGCGTGGACCGTCATTATCTTTACAGCGTTTTCGGTCGGGGTCGCTTCGAGCGTGGGACTTTCGCGCTCTGTGTTTTTCAGAAAACTATCGAGCGTGCCGCCGTAGATCCCGCTTTCGGCGATATCGAGAAAGCCCGCGAGTTCGCAAGCCGAAGTTTCGCCGCCGGGCGCGGAGTATACGTAGCGGAAGTAATCGTTTTCGGCGCAGATGACGCCGAGCAGTCGCGAAACGTTCACCGCCGCGGACAAAAGCGTATAGCGTTCGAATTTTTCGTAAAATCTTTTGAGTTTGGTTTGAAGCTCCGCGTTGACTTTCGTCGGGTCGGCGCTCAAATAATTCTCCACGGCTTCGTAGAAAAAGCCGTCCGCGCCGTTTCCGCAGTCGTATTCGCGGATCTCGGCGAGCTCGTCGTCCGTAAACGCGCCGAAGTACGAGCGCATGACGCCGCACAGCGCGATATCGTCGCAGTGGTTGTTTATGAATTTGAGCGCGCTTATGAGAGCGTTTATTTCGGGGTTTTCGTCGGCGGCGCGCGGGTCGGACACGAAAAACGGTATGTTTCTTTCGGCGAGTTTGCGCGTCAGCGTTTTCGTATACTCGCCGCGCATGGCTCTTAGCAGTACCGCTATATCCGACGGCGAATTGTCCTTGTCCGAGAGCAGTCTTTCGATCTCGCGGACAATAAGCGTCGTTTCCGCGCCTATAAGATCCGTTTCGTCGGTCGGGCCCACGTGGCGCTTGACGCTGTAAATTTCGGGCGGAGCGAGTTGAGTTTCCGTTTCGAACACCGCGAGAGCCGCCCTTACCGCGCCTTGCGTTTTCTCGCCCCCGCGCTCGGAGAACGCCGCCGTCCCCGCGTAGTCTATACTGCCGAAGTCCTGCGTCATGATATCCGAAAATACGCCGTTGCAGAACGACAGTATCGTTTCGTCGCTTCGGAAATTCGCGTTAAGGCTGATCGCGTCGCCCGCGCCGCGCAGGTACTTATCGTACCTTTTAAGGAATATCGATGAGTCGCACATTCTGAACGCGTATATCGACTGCTTGACGTCGCCGACGAAGAATTTGCGCGCCGACAGGAGCGAGATCAGCTTTTCCTGCAACGGGTTCACGTCCTGGTACTCGTCCACGAAAACGTACTTGTATTTTTCGTCCGCCGCCGCGCGCGTTTCGGGGTCGCTCAGGATCTTAGCGGCGTAATGCTCCAAATCCGAGTAGTCGAGCAGTGCTTTTTTCTTTTTTGCCGCCGCGAACGACTGCGCCGCGTCGCGCGTTAATTTCGCGAGAGCGCGGGCGAGCGGCAAGACCTTTTCTGGCGACGGCAAGTCGTCTATGCCGCGGTACTTTGCGACGAATTTGTTGTAGTCGGATTTCAGCGATAAAAATTCTTCGTTAAGGTCGAGCAGGTATCCGTCCGTCGGCTTTCTGCCGCTCGGGGACACTTCGCTCGCTTCCTTTCTCTTTATCGCCGTAACGAGCGCTTCGCAAGCGGGCAGGTTGCGCGTAAAGCCCGCTTCCGCGGTGCGGTAAAAAAGACTTTCGGCGGACGTAAGAAACGGCTCGAAATCCGCAGACATCGCGTTTTTCAGAAACTCTGTATGCTCCATGCCGTTTGCGGACGAGTTCAGACAGCCGCTCAGCCATTCGTCGAAATCGGTCTGACATGCGGCGAACGAATAGACGCGTCCGACGAGCGAAACGAGCTTCGATGCGCCGCGGTTTTTCAGCATTATCTCGTACAGCGACAGAAAGTCCTTATCCCCCGCGCGCAAGTACTTTTCGACGGTCGCTTCGATACAGCCCGTAAGCATCGCCGCCGCCTGCGTTTCGCTCGCTATCTCGAAATCGGGGTCCGCGTCGACCGCGTAGAAAAAGGTCTTTATGAGCTGTTGGCAAAAGCTGTGGATCGTCGAGATACGCGCCTGCGGCAAAAGCGCGAGCTGAGATAAAAAACGCCCGTCCGTTTCGGACAGCGTTTTGAGTTCCCTGTAAAGTTTTGCGCGCATGTCCGCCGCCGACGCCTTCGTGAACGTGCAGACGACCATGTCCGCAAGCGACGCGCCTTCCGCGATAAGCGACGCAATGCGGCGTATCATCACGGTCGTTTTGCCGCTCCCCGCCGACGCGGAAACTATCATGTCCTTGCCGCGCCCGTTTATCGCGCGCAGTTGTTCCGTTGTGAAATTGACTTCGCTCATTTGTTTATTCCGTTGCTCCCTATTGCATATATTGAAAGTACAGTCGCGCGGCAGACGGGCAACAGGCGGTGCGGCGGCAAGGGCGCGTACATAAAACGTACGTAACCGCGCCGACGTGCCGCACGTAGCCCGTATCCCGCGATGAATGTACTTTCAACCGTTCATTGCGTTCAAAATAGTATCGGATTCCACTTTAAGGGGTTCGCGCTCCGCGACCGTGTTTTCGTCCGCGCGGCAGACGGGCTTGTACGCGCAGTACTTGCACTCGCCCTTGAACGGACTCCTGCCCGTTTCGCCCGAAACTATTTCCGCGGCGGCGTTTTTCAGCACTTCCAACGCGTACGAGCAGAGTTTTTCGAGCCCCGCCGTCGAAAACGCGTAGTTGCTTTTGCCGAACTTTTTGCCGTCCGCGAGCCGCCTTGCGTTTATTATAGCGCTCTTTGCGCCCGCGTTCGCGAGAGAAGTATCGAGCGCCGTTATTATCTCGTCTTCGCCGTTGTACACGCCGATGAGCCTGTGCGAAAATTCGTCGTCGTTCCAGGACGCGGAGAACGGAAAATAGAACATGCCTGCGGGCAGATAGCCGTTTTCTCCGAGAATTTTCATGTACAGCATGAGCTGGATCTTCTTGCCGTAGTACAGGTCCGAAAACTCGAATTTTCGGCTTAGCGACCCGCCCGTCTTGTAGTCGACGACGCGCGCGTAATTCTTGTAGACGTCCACGCGGTCTATTATGCCCCTTAGCGAGATCTCGCGACCGCCCGCGGAAAAAGACAGCGTTTTCAGTTCGCTGTCCGCGCCGAAACCGAAGCGCATTTCCTGCCCGAGCGGCGCGAAGTTCCCGCCGAGTATCTGCCCCGCTACTACGCGCAAAACTTTATCCGCTTCGGCGCACAGACCGTCCACAAACGGCTTGTTCGCGTCGAGAACGTACTTTTCGTTTTCTTCGAGAGTTTGCTTGACCGCCCGCTCTATCGCCTTGTCGGGCTTTTCGAACTCGCCCGAGATCACGAAAAGCTCGACCGCGCGGTGCAGAAAAGTGCCGACGTCCATAGGTTGGAGCCGCCCGTCTTCGCGCTCTTTCAGCCGTACCGCGTTTTTCAGAAAATTGCGGTACGGACACGCGAAATAATCCTGCACGCGCGAGATCGTGGTCGAATTCTTGTAGAAAAACACGTCGTGCGGTCTTTCGATCCCGTACCTTTCGAAAGGCGCGCTGTCGGACAGATCCGCGCCGCTCTCGGTCAGCGCGTCTTTAAGTTCGCGGTGGAACGGCAGTCCCGCTCCGCCCGCCGCTATCTTCCCGCGCGAGAGCAGATACATTTCCGTCGCGTTGCCGACCGTCGAGCAGTGCCGCGCCGCGAAAGGCACAAAGTCTTTGCCCGCGCATTCGCAGAGCCGCTCGTATTCCTTTGCGAGCGAGTTTTCCGCTCTTTTTTCCGCGCCCGAATACAGCTTGTACAGCGTCGGGAACGCGCTCTTTTCGGGGCTTTCCTTACAGCCGACGAACAGCTTTTTCCCGCTCGCCGCCGAGTGCAAAAACGCGTCTTCCGCCGCTCTGTTTAAGTCGCTCATCTTCGGTTCGAGCGTAACGCCCGCCGCCGCGAGAGAGTCCATATCGTTGTCGGTTATGACGGCGCAGTCGTCGAAAAGCTGCGGCAGAACGCCTTCTTCCATGCCTATTATGAACGCGTAGTCGAATTCCTGCGCGATAAACGCCGCCGCGTCGCCGACTTCGACCGTTCCGCTCTCTTTCGGAAGCGGAGAAATGCCGTCCGCCGACAGCCCTTCGAAAAACGTTTCGAACAGCTCCGAAACCTTGACTTTCCTTATCCCCCAGACTTCGACCGAAAGTTCAGCCGCCGCGCGCATTTTTTCGGGAACGGCGGAAAGGTCCGCGCCCGCGACTTCGCCGAGCCGAGCCGTCTTATCCGCGATCTCCGCGCCGCCCGTAAGGTAAAAAATAAGGTCGCGGAACTCGCGCGCCGAATTCACGCTTTTCAGCCTTGTTTCGAAGTCCGTGATGAGAGCCGCGAGCTTTTTGCGGACTTTTTCGGGTCTTTCGCGCTCTTTTTCCGTGCCGCGCATGAACGGAGAGAAAAATCCGAGATAGTCCACGCGGTATTTCAGGCAGTAGTTCTCGAACGCGTCCGCGTCGGGTTTTTCCGCGCCGAAATAGTAGTTTTTCGACAGCGCGATGACGTTCTCCGCGTCGTAGCCGTTCTGCGTTATTTCGTACAGATTTTCGACGAACTTCGGAAGCGCCTGCTCGCCCAAATTTATTTTCTTGTCTATGTAGAAAGGGATGTCGAACTCTCTGAATATGCGCTCGGCTTGCCCGAGAGCCGACGCGGGAGCGACCACGCCCATGCGCTCGTACGGCACTCCGCTCTTGAACGCGTGGCGCATGCGCTTGGCGGCGGCTTTTAACTGCACCGTTACGTCTTCGCAGGCGTAGAACTCGGCGTCCCCGAACTTTTCGGGCGCGGAAAGTACGTCGTATTTTACGCAGGAGCTTGCCGTGCGGCACATGATCTCTACCGTTTCGCTCTCTTGCCGCGTGAACTCGCCGTGCATCGGGAAATACAGGTGCACGCCCGTGAAGTCGCGCGCGGACACTTCGGAGATGAGAAGCTCGCCCCGCCCGACCGCGTCCACGTGTTTGCCGCTCGTGCGCTCGGCGTACTTCGAGTATATGAGCCGCACGTCGTCTATTTTGGTTTTTATCGCGCCGCACGCGGGAAGATCCGTCGGACTTATCCTGCACGCGGACAGAAGTTTTATTGTGTCGTAGAGCTTTTCGGCGAAACCCTTGAACTCGGCGCTACGCGAAAAGCACGTAAGATCCTTTTTGTTCTCGTCTATAACGCTTTTCAAGAGCATGACCGCCCCGTGCCGCGGCAAGTAGTTCCGCCCGCGGAAGAATTTCGAGAACAGTCTGTTGAACGTGAGCACTTCTACGTCGAACGCGCCGCCGAGAACGCGGAAGATCTCGCGCTCGGCAAACAGAGTGTATCTGTCCGGCACGAACACGTAATGCTTTTCGGCGAGATCCGCTCTCCGCGCCGCAAGCGTTTCGCACACGCTCCTTAAAGCCGCGCGGTACGACCCGCTCTGTATGCGTTCCATATCCACCATGGCTCAATTATAGCCTAATTCCGACCTTTTGCGCAACTGTTTTACGATATTTGCCGTCTTTTCAGTTGCATTATGTTTCGGTTTATGCTATAA
>DBEXQE010000158.1:0-3420 GCA_048167245.1 Christensenellales bacterium
TTCGATCTGTTATCGTTTTCGCACTGTATAAGCGAAACAACGGACAGATCCGATTTTCAAACGCACCACCACACGAACTGCGAGATCCTTTATATCGTAAAAGGATCGGGCGTGTTCCTTATAGAAGACACGGCGTACGAGTTTTCCGACGGTTCCGTGTTTTTCATATCGCCCGGAACGTATCACGTGCTTAAGATCCCGCCGCTTCGGAATTATGAACGTTGCGTACTGCATTTTTCATCCGAACTGTTGCCGCCGTCCGTAAAAAAAACGAAATGCAAATACATGCAAGCCGACGACGAACTCCGTTCGCTGTTTTTCAAGTTCGACAGATACGCCGACGAATATCCCGAAAAACCGCTTTATTCGCTGTTCACGGCGCTGTTGACCGAACTTACGGTAAATATAGAATTCGACGACGAAAAGAATGCTCCGCCGCAAAGCGAAATTCCGTCGCTCGTAAAAAACGCCGTAAACTATATAGGCATGAATCTCGATAAACCGCTGAATATGAAAATTCTGTCCGAAAGCCTGTACGTTTCGCCGACTCACCTGCACCACGAGTTTTCGAGAACCATGAACATAAGTCCCATGCGCTACGTGAAGATCAAAAAAATGTACGAAGCGCGCAATTATATCCTGCTCGGTTATCCGTCCGTCAAGGTCTGCGAAATGCTCGGGTACAAGGACTATCCCACGTTTTACAAAAACTACAGATCGGTGTTCGGCATAAGTCCGTCCCGCACCGAAGACAATATCCCGCCGCAGTAGCATACAAAATATAATCTCGGAATGTAAATATTTTCAAATGCGCATATTCGCCCGCAAAGGCGACGCAAACTAACGCAGAGTTCGGTAAAAAGAACTCGGAAAATATTCGACTTTCGGAGGTAAAAAACAAATGGTAAATTTAGCGACCGTTTTATCCGTTGCGGCGTCTCTTACGAGCGTGAACGCGCAAGCGCCCGCGCCGAAACCGGCGCCCCTGCCGAGCGGCACTGTGATCGTAAAGGTAATACAAAAACAAGACGGCGACAGAGCGAAAACGAGAGCGAAAGCGTACGACGGCAACTACGACATAGACGGCGAATTTTCGCAGGATACGAAAGTAAGTCCCGACGAAAAATACGCCGAAATGAAAAAGAAGCTCGACGAGAGATTTGCGTATATGTTCGAGCTTAAAAAGGAAATGGACGAACAGAATCAGCTTGCGAACGCAAAGTGGGAAGAATACTACGCTTTGCGCGAAGCGTACGAGCGCCAACTCAAAAAGATAATAGCCGATTGGGTAACCGAACAAAACTACGCCTAAACAACGAAAGCGCCCTACCGCAAAAACGATAAGGCGTTTTTTTTATTTATCCAAAATAAAATTTATCCTGCTTTCGTTGACCGATTCGAGTATCACGTTCGCGGGATCACCTATCCTGTAAAAATTCGCGCCGTTCGAAAGGCTCATAAGGCGCGGATCGTACTTATAATTATCCCCGTCCAATTTCTCTACGCGCACAAGACCTTCGACGCTGTTGTCGAGCTCGACGAACAGTCCCCATTCCGTAACGCCGCTAATAACGCCTCTGAACTTCTGACCTATCTTGTCCTTCATGAATTCGGCTTTCTTCATGTCGTCCACGTCGCGTTCGGCTTTTTCGGCGAGCCTTTCGCGCTCGGACGACTGCGCCGCGATGTCCGCGACGGAATTTTCGTACTTCGAAAACGCCTTGTTGCCGTTCTTCAAAAAGTCCTTTATGATCCTGTGAACGGCTAAGTCCGGATAGCGGCGTATCGGCGAAGTAAAGTGGCAGTAAAACGCCGCCGCGAGTCCGAAATGCCCCTTGTTATCGGCTTCGTAGCTCGCTTTCGTCATAGAACGGAGCGCAACTCTGTTCACGACGGGCGCGATCCTTTCGTCCAGACTTTCGAGCAGTACGGCAAAGTCGGACGACTTAGGCGCTTTTTCGTCGTGCTTGAACTCTATCCCGAGCCCCGCGAGAAAGTCTTCGAGCGCTTCGATCTTTTCGGGCGGCGGAACTTCGTGCGCGCGGTACACGAACGGCGACTTTTTGTCGAACATAAATTCGGCTATCGTTTCGTTCGCAACGAGCATGAATTCTTCTATGATCTTATGCGATATGAGCGACTGCTTTTTCTTAACGTCTACGGCTATGCCCTTTTCGTCGAGAATTATCTCGCTTTCGGGTATCTCGAACTCTATCGCGCCGCGCCGTTTTCTCTTATTCGAAAGTATCTGCGAAAGAACTTTCATCTCTTTGAGCATGGGGACTATATCCGCATATTCGTTGCAAAGCTCTTTGTCGCCGTCGAGAATTTTCGCGACTTTATTGTAAGTCATTCTGTGAAGCGAACGGATAACGCCTTCTTTTATGACGCTCTTTACGACCTTGCCGCGCTCGTCTATATCCATGACGACCGACAGCGTGAGCCTGTCTTCGTTTTCGTTCAGCGAGCAGATGCCGTTCGAAAGTTTCGTCGGCAGCATAGGCAAAACTCTGTCGGGAAAATATACGCTCGTGCCGCGCTTGAACGCTTCCTTATCGAGCTTACCGCCCGCCTTGACGTAGTGCGCGACGTCCGCTATATGGACGGACAGTCTGTATATCCCGTCTTCCGTTCTGAGCGACACCGCGTCGTCGAAGTCGCGCGAATCGTCGCCGTCTATCGTTATGACCTTATCAGCGGTAAAGTCCTTGCGCCCGCGCTTTTCTTCCGCCGTAACGCGGTCGGGAGCCGCATCGGCTTCTTTTTCCACGCCCTTGGGGAAAGTTTCGTAAAGATGATACGCGCGTATGACGGAAAGGATATCCACGCCCTTATCGTAGGGATTACCCAAGATCTCGACTATCCTGCCTTCCGCGCTTCCGTCCGCGGGACGCGTCAGAATTTCGACCACGACCTTTTCGCCGCTCAAAGCGCCCTGCGTATTCTGCGGCGCAACGTATATATCCCACGCTATGCGCGAGTTGTCGGGCGTAACGTAGCCGTAATTTCCGCAGGCGGTAAACGTGCCTACGACGTTCGGATCGGCGCGTTCGATTATTCTCAGCACTCTGCCTTCTCCGCCGCCTTTAACGTTGCTTATAACGTCGATCTCGACTTTGTCGCCGTGCATTGCGCCGTTCATGTCGGTCGGGGCAATAAACACGTCTTTCTCGCGCCCTTTAACGACAACGAACCCGTAGCCTTTCGGGCTGCATTCAAGACTGCCGACGAGTTTTTCGCCGTCGAAATTTTTTTCAGCCGCGCCCACGCTATTGCGCGAACCGCCTTTCTTACTTCTCGATCTCAATAATTGTTTCTTCTGTTTTTTCGCCATGACTCTTAAAAAAATAGCGGACATCGCACTGCCCGCTATCATTGAAAATTTTTATCTTTTTATTACATAAGGTTTACGGGGTAAAT
>DBEXQE010000159.1:0-5784 GCA_048167245.1 Christensenellales bacterium
CTTCGACGCGCAGAACCTGTTTCCCGTGTTCATGAGCAGAAAGCAACCCGTGCCGTACGTGCATTTCGCGTCGCCGGGAGCAAAGCACAAATGCCCGTAAAGCGAAGCCTGCTGATCGCCCGCGACGCCCGTTATAGGAACGGAAGCGCCGAAAACTTTTTCGTCCGTGTAGCCGAACAGGTGCTTCGACGGGCAGACTTCGGGCAACATGCTTTTCGGAACGCCGAACAGACGCAGAAGTTCTTCGTCGTATTTAAGCGTGCGGATATTGAAAAGCATCGTGCGCGACGCATTCGTGTAGTCGGTCTTGAATATCTTGCCGCCGCTTAAACGCCACAGGATAAACGCGTCCACCGTGCCGAACGCAAGTGCGCCCTTTTCGGCTTTTTCTCTCGCGCCCGCAACGTTATCGAGCACCCATTTTATTTTGCTTGCCGAAAAATATGCGTCTATGATAAGTCCCGTCTTGTCGCAGATAAGATCTTCCGCGCCGCTTTTTTTGAGTTCTTCGCAATATTCCGCCGTGCGCCTGCACTGCCATACTATCGCGTTGCAAACGGGTCTGCCCGTCGATTTTTCCCAGATGACGACCGTTTCGCGCTGATTCGTAATGCCGACCGAGTCTATATCGTCCGCGGTCGCGCCCGCTTTTCCGAGCGCCCCGTTTATAACGGAGACGACCGACTTCCATATCTTCTCGGGGTCGTGTTCGACCCAGCCGGACTTCGGATAGATCTGCGCGAACGGTTCGGAATGTTGCGCAATGACTTTCCCGTCGCGCGAAAAAAGTATGGCGCGCGTGGAAGTGGTCCCTTGGTCTATCGACAAAACGTACTTTTTCACCGCCGCAAGCCCCCTTTTACGATTAGGCAATATTTATTATAACATTAAAGCGTACAAAATACAAGTAAAAAGCGTCCTTTCGCAAGAAGTCGGAAGAACGCTTCGAAATTTTTTTCTATCGGCGTAACTTTTTCAGAAAATCTTTTCCGTCCGTGCTTATACGGTAGCTGTCCGCGCATTTGCTTATCGTTTTCTTAAAGACGAATTCGCCGAGTTTTTCTCTGTCGAACACGGCAAGCGTCTTGTCCCAGAACTTAACGAAACAGACGCTCAAAGCCCACGCGACCGCCATATCCGTATAATACCGGCCCTTTTTAATGTCGGTCAGGTATTTCAGCGTGCGGTCTATGTATTCTTCGTCAGTGAAGTAGCTCATGAGAATTATGACGAACGTGCGCTTGGTGAATTCGCCGTCCGAATAAAACAGCGGCTCAAAGTGAAGCAGAACTTCTTCGCGGTGCTTTGCGAAGATCTTCATGTTGCCGACTATGCAGTCCACGTGCGCCCAGTTCTCGAAATTCTCCGCGAGCGGGTCGAAATACGAAAAAACTTTTTCGATCGGCAACTTCGCGTATCCGAGCGTCAGCCCGTACAGCATGATCTCTTCGTAATTTTGCGGACGAAATCCGTCTAAAAATTTCTCCGCGTCCGCTCCGCGCGCAAGCTCCTTCGCGAAACTTTTGAGCGCTGGCATTCTCACGCCGAGCGTCGTAAGTTTCGTCGGAACGATCCTATCGTTGAACTTTTTGTAATCAGTGTCCGCAAGAAGCAACAGCCGCTCGCGTATTTCTTTGTCAGTCATAAATTTTCCGTCAAGTATGAAAGAAAGCTACACCCTACTTAAAAAATTTATTTTTTGAGTTCGTCGATCTTCATCGCGAGTTCGCCGACCGTGGAAACCTGCAAATCGTCGTCGAACGTTATGCCGAATTTTTCTTCGAGTTGCATCATAAGGTCGACCGTATCGAGCGAATCGAAACCGAGTTCGTCGAAAGTCGTAGCGGCGGTAAGCGTAACCGTTTCGCCCTTGTATTCGCAAACGAGTTTTTCGAGTTCTTTCAAAGTATCCATTATTTTATTCCGTCCTTTTTTAATGATTTCGGAGCGCGATAAACTCCCGCGCCGACTTTTCGATTATAACACACAATTTCCGCAAAAGCAAGCTGTTTACAGAAACTTGTCTTTTTTCGGGGGCTGTGATATAATATAAGCGAAATAATTCGCCCGCAAGGGTCATAACGGAGATACAGATATATGATGCAAGCAAAGCAGATCGCAAAAAACGTTTACTGGGTCGGCGCAGAAGACTTCGACGTGCGCTCGTTCCACGGCTACAAGACGGGCCGCGGCGCGACTTACAACGCGTACCTTATAACGGGCGAAAAGACCGTGCTTATCGACTCGGTGAAAAAGACTTTCACCGACGAAATGTTACAGCGCATATCTTCCGTAACGGACGTCAGGAACGTGGAGTACATAATTTCGAACCACGCGGAATTCGACCACAGCGGCGCGATAAAAACGGTCGCGGATATCTCGGGCGCGCAGGTCTACGCGACGGCGGCGGGCATTAAGACGCTCAAAAATCTGTACGGAGATATGAACTTTCACGCGGTCGCGGCGGGCGAAACTTTGAGCATAGGCGATTTCGAGTTCGAATTTCTGCCCACGCCCATGGTGCATTGGCCCGACAATATGGTTACGTTCGAAAAGAAAAACAAAATACTGTTCTCGAACGACGCGTTCGGACAGCATTTGTCGTCAAGCAATATATTCGACACGGAAGTCAGCCTTGAAATCTCTCTTGCCGAAGCGAAAAAATACTACGCGAATATCGTGATGCCGTACGCGCCGCAGGTCAAAAAAGCTCTTGCCGCCGCAAGATCGCTCTCGCCGTCGACGATCGCGCCGAGCCACGGCGTTATCTGGACCGAGCACGTAAACGATATTTTCGCGCTGTACGACGATCTGACCGCGGGCAAAAAGTACGGCAAAGCCGTTATAGTTTACGACACTATGTGGGGCAACACGGAGATCATAGCAAAGCAGATCGGCGCCGAGTTCGAGAAAAATGGCAAGGAAGTGATCTATGCCAACTTGCAGTTCACGGACCGCTCCGACCTTATGGCGGATATCGCCGAAGCCGAATATCTCTGCGTAGGCTCGCCCGCTCTGAACGCGACCGTCATGCCGAACGTTGCGGCTTTTCTGAATTACGCCATCGGTCTTAAACCGCCCGCATGCGGATACGTTGCGTTCGGCTCGTACGGTTGGGGCGGCGGCGCGATAAAATATATCTGCGAAACGCTCGACAAAGCGGGATACAAAAAGCTCGGCGAAGTCGGCTGTATCTATAAGCCCGAAACGCTCGATCTTAATTTTTTAAGCGATATAAAATAAACGTAAAACGCAAGCCATCGTCATTGCGAGCGCAAGCGAAGCAATCCGGACTGTGATCTGCATTTTAGATTGCTTCGTCGCTACGCTCCTCGCAATGACGGACTACTCGGGAGATTAAATTACCGTTTATCGTGCAGTCATAATTTCTTTCATTCTTTTTTCTTTCGGTCGAGAACGCAACTCTGCGCAAACAGTCCCGTTGCGAGAATCGCGTTTATGATCGGAGCCGCGCCGATCGCGTACCGCAACAGTCCGCTCGTTTCGAGCTGCTTTACTATAGCCGAAGCCGTAGCGGTGCATATTATCGACACGACGAGCATTCCGGCAAAGCCTATAAGCGCCAGCAGACCCGCAGTAAGCGTAGTTTTCCGCTTGTAGTCCGTCAGCGAGATCATTATGAACGCGAGCAGAACGGAAAGCGCGATCCCGGACAGGAAATACGTTACGAACGAAATGATACCCGCCGTAAGTCCTACGGCGTTATAGCCCGAATTCATTTCGGCATAGAAATACAGCAGGGGCGGCAAAGTCGCGGAAAGATTTTTTTGTTTTTCGGCTATATCCGACTCCCCGTTAACGATATCGCCGGCGATACCGTCGAACTCGGTTTGTTTGACCGCTTTCCACAATATGTTGTCTTTGTCGGCGGCAAATATATCTATGCCGACAATAAGTCCGTCGACAGACGTTCCTTCGCTTATCGTTTCCGTATATATTCTGTCGCTATACGACGACTCTTTTTCCAAGTCGGCTTTCGTATACAGAGCGTTGCAATTCATAGTGAACAACAGCGTTACTCCGAGCGCGAGAGATACTACCCTGCCGACAAGCCTTTTGGTCGAATCGGGTCGTTTTCCTTCGATAACCGCGTTGTAAACCGTATTCAGCGCAAGCGCGGATAAACCTATTATCATCGCCGCGAGCGGACCGCTTCCGACCGCTCCCGCCGTCATGCTCAGAATAAACAGCGCAAGCGCAGTCATTATCCCGAGCGACGCACCCGCAGGATCCTTTTTCAGAAACGACTTGCCGTCTTTGCTCAGCATGATCGCTTCCGTCAGGAACAGAACGGCGAACGTAAGACTGCCGAGCATCAGCGCGAGAACGAGCGTAGTCTGTAAGATCAAATCTACGTTCAGCGAGAACGGCGCCGTTTCCATAACGTCTTTGCTGTAAACGAATTTCAGAACGTTGAATTTATTCAGCGCGCGAATGACCGCCGCTTCGTCTTTTGCGTTCGTCGCCGATTTGGCGAATTTACGCAAAACTTCTTCCAGCGACTGCTTTTTCGAAAAAGCGATTTCCAGAACGTCGACAGCCGAAACCTTTATCGGTTCTTCGACGCCTATGTATTCCGAAACGTCGACTTTCATAAAGCCCGTAAACGAAAGTCCGAACATGAGCAGGAACAAGCCCGCCATGACCCACGCTTTTACGAGCGCGCCGATATAGCGACCTTTTTTGCCGATAACGAGCGGCTTGCGCTCCGCTGCCGTTTCGGTTTGCGTAAGAGCCGCTCCGCAAAACGGGCAGAATTCCGCATCCGCCTCGACGATCTCGCCGCAAGACAGACATTTTTTGTCGTCCCGTGTCAGCGGAGCGCCGCATTTCTTGCAGAACTTATATCTGTCGTCCTGCACTTCGCCGCAATTTCCACACTGCATAAAACGCTTCTCCTTTTTATCATATACAGATATATTATAACACGAAGTAACCCCCCCCCGTCAAGGATTCGGGGTATTGGATTTGTCAGCGTTTATTCCGATTTGTTGCATATCAAAAAAACTCCCCGAAATTCGTCCGGAGAGTTTTTCGATCCGCATATTTGCCCGAAAATTATTTCGTGATCGTTATTTTGTTGAGTCCGCGCGGAGCGTCGGGGTTGTTGCCCTTTATCACCGCAAGGCGGCTTTTCTGAATTACGCCATCGGTCTTAAACCGCCCGCATGCGAATACGTCGCGTTCGGCTCGTACGGTTGGGGCGGCGGCGCGATAAAATATATCTGCGAAACGCTCGACAAAGCGGGATACAAAAAGCTCGGCGAAGTCGGCTGTATCTACAAGCCCGAAACGCTCGATCTTAATTTTTTAAGCGATATAAAATAAACATAAAACGCAAAAGATCTTATTAAAAAATTTATATTACTCTCTATGATCGTTTTGCGCATCGTCATATAGATTTTTTGATATATACTCGTTCATTCTCGCATTTGTCGCCCAAGCGAATAGTATAGACAACAGACAGCCCAAATTCAATAATCTGTTTTCGAAAATCGCGCCGCATATCAATAACGCTAAAATACACAGCATTTCAATAGTGAGTTCGAGCCAATGCTTTTTTCGCCATTGGTTTCTGTAAAAATGGGATTTTTCATTAAATGAAACCGTGCTGTTGTGCAACGCCGTTACAATATTGTCTTCGGCTTTTTCTTTATAATGCTCGTCGCTTAAACGTTCGCCCGACAATAGCTCGTTAATGCTCACGTCATACAATTTGCTTAGCATTTGCAGCATTTCGACGGGCGGCAAATAGTTACCGTT
>DBEXQE010000160.1:0-1930 GCA_048167245.1 Christensenellales bacterium
TTTCGCGCGAATTTTCTTTTTCAGCCCTATGCGGTAACCGTTTCCGTCGTCCGTTTTGCTTATTACTTCGAACCCGCGCTTATAGACCTTTATTTCTTCGTCCGCGCTTTTAAGTCCCGCCGTAACGCCCGCGCTCGCCGCGCCGTGGTGTCCGTTGATCTTTTCGCGGTTTTCGTCGAAAATTATCCACAACTCGCCGCCGCCGCATAGCAGATCGTACGCCTTGTCGGCGAAAAGAGCTCTGTCGGGAAAGTGCGGGTACGCGTCGAACACTATTATCTTGTCGTATTTTTCTCCTGCGTCGAAACGATAGAAATCGGCGACGTAAAAGTTCACGCCCGCGTTGTACGGGTCTTTGCGCGCGAGATCTATCATCGCTTCGGATATGTCTATCGCGTCGACTTTGCACCCGCGCGACAACAGGAACGGTTCGAGCACTCCCTTGCCGCACGCCACGTCGAGAACGCGCGAGCCGCCCGTAAACTCGACGCCGTCGAACAATTTTCCGATCTCGTCGGCGGAAAGAGCGTTTTCGCTACGCCACTTAGGCGCCAACGAATCGAAAAACTTCTTCTGCTTTGCCGCGTTATCCTTGTAGTGCCTGTCCG
Source organism: Christensenellales bacterium (assembly GCA_048167245.1). Taxonomy (GTDB): domain Bacteria; phylum Bacillota; class Clostridia; order Christensenellales; family Pumilibacteraceae; genus RACS-047. Next base: position 609 of record DBEXQE010000160.1, read on the forward strand.
AAATAAATCTGTCGCTCTCGCGCAAAAAACCCGTTTGCCGCGCGACGGTCAGAACGGACGGGATAACGACGAGCTGGATCGCGATCCCGGGCAGACACGTAACGAAATACGCCGTGTAAAACGCCGTCCAGGAATACGCGCTCCGATTGCCGCCCAAGTACATGAGATACGCCGTAAAGCCGCCGAGCGCGCGACCCAAAAGCATGCCTATTACAAGCGAGATATAGACGTCGAGAATATAATTTCTGGTTTTTATAAGGCGGAACGCAAGCGCGGAAAAAACGCTGTAACACAGCAGTTCGACCGTCATGTTCGGCAGGTACGCCGCAGTCGGCATGCCCGTGAATATAAACGACAGCAGCGGACAGACGGTCGCGACGAGCGCGCCGTAGAACGGTCCGCAGATCATGCCCGCGATAAAGACGGGCAAGTGCATGGGCGCGAAAACTGAGCCCGCGTTCGGGACGGCGTGGAACGCCATCGGTAAAAGTATGCCGACGGCGAGCATCATTGCCGCAAATACCGTTTTTTTGGTGTTATTCATAGAGTAACGCTCTCTATTCTTTCGCGAAGGTATTTTTCGAGCGCGTCGAGTCCGTCGCCGCTGACTGCGGAAGTGAAAAAGACAGGCGCGCCGTTATTGCGTTTCGCTATATTTTCCCGAGCCTTTTCAAACGAAAAATCGAACGCGGGCGACACGTCGGTCTTGGTAACCGCAACGGAACTCGCAACTTCGAACATTAAAGGGTATTTGAGCGGCTTGTCGTCGCCTTCTGGAACGGACAGAAGCACAAGATTCTCGTGCGCGCCCGTGTCGAATTCCGCGGGGCATACGAGATTGCCTATGTTTTCGAGTATCACGAGATCGAGCCCGTCCACGCCGCACGCCGCGAGCGCTTCTTCCGACATCTGATACGTGATATGGCACGCGCCCGCCGTGTTTATCTGCACGGTCTTTACGCCCGTTTGCTCGGCGATAGTCCGCGCGTCCACGGCGGAATCGAGATCCGCTTCGATAACGCCTATGCGGTACTTAACTTTAAGCCGATTTATGAGTGCGGTCAGCAGCGTCGTTTTGCCGCTCCCCGGACTCGACATCACGTTAAGATAAAAAATCTTCTTTCCGCGCAAACTCTCGCGGATCTTTTCCGCCCCCGCATTGTTGCGCGAAGTTATGTCTTCCTTGATTTCCACGACGCGTATTTTTTCCATAACTATATTATATAAAAAAGCGCGGTTTAAGTCAAGCGTCGGCGAATTTATTTGACTATTGCGAACTTTAAGAGTATAATATATAAGGTTTTCGGAAAAACCGAATTTAT
>DBEXQE010000161.1:0-8752 GCA_048167245.1 Christensenellales bacterium
AAAAAAGCCATGCCGATATTGTCGTTCCCCGCCGCATCTTTACTCGGCTTATCCGTAAAAGAACTCATATTTTCGGCGGAAAATCAAGCCGCCGCAATGTGCGCGGTCGCCGATCGCACCGACGCTTCCGCATCGGTTTCGTTAATGGATCTGTCGGTAGAAGCGGAATGCTTCGGCTGTCCCGTCCGCATTTCCGACAACGAAGTCCCCACCGTAACGGGGCGCGCGGTGTCGTCGCTCGAAGACGCGACTGCGTTGAAAGTGCCGCCGATAGGCTCGGGACGCACGGGCATCTACATCGACGCGATCCGCCTTGCAAAGCAAAAAATAAAAGACCGTCCCGTATTCGCGGGAATGATCGGACCGTTTTCGCTCGCGGGCAGACTTACCGACGTTACGGAAGCTATGATTTACTGTTACGAAGCCCCCGAAACAATGCACGTCGTTTTGAAAAAAGCGACGGAATTCCTGACAAAATATGCCGAAACTTATAAAAAAGCGGGCGCGGACGGCATAGTTATGGCAGAACCCTTGGCGGGACTTTTGCCGCTCGATCTCGCCGACGAATTTTCTTCGAAATACGTAAAACAAATAAACGCGGCAGTACGCGACGAAAATTTCATCTCGATTTATCATAATTGCGGCAATACGGCGATACGCATAATAGACTCCGTTCTTTCAGTCGAGTCGGACGCCTACCATTTCGGAAACGCAATCGATATGTCGGAAATGTTAAAGCATATTCCGTCCGATACGGTAGTTATGGGCAACGTAGACCCTGCGGGCGTACTTAAAAACGGAACGCCCGATACGGTAAGAAAGACAACTCTCGACATAATGAACGCTTGCCGCAATTACGGTAATTTCGTTATTTCTTCGGGTTGCGACATTCCGCCCGAAACGCCGTGGGAAAATATCGACGCATTTTTCGCAGCGGTTAAAGAGTTCTGCGAAAATTAGTCTTTTACGGTAGAATTACGGTATTTTGCGGGCGTTATGCCCACGTATCGCTTGAATATTTTAATAAAATAGTTGCTGTCGTTATAACCTACGGCATAGGCGGCTTTTTCGACCGAAGCACCTTCGAGCAACAAAGTTCTCGCGTTCTCCAAACGAATTTTCGTAAGATAATCGGTAAAAGTAGTACCCATTTCGCTACGAAACAGGTGGCTTAAATAATACGAACTTACGAAAACGTTGCTCGCGAGCGTTTCCAGATTTATGTTTTCGTCGTAATGTTCGTTGATAAAGCGGATCGCCGACGCGAGATGAACGCTTATGCCCTTTTTCATACGGGCGGCGTATACCACGTCGATAAAATTTTCCATAATTTCTATCGTGCGCGAACACATATCCATAAAATCGACGTTTTCGAGCAACAATCCGGAGCTCTTTTTCACGATTTCGGTCAAAGAAGTTATCGGCGCGCCGGCTTCTACGGCACTGCGCGACAAAAAAGCCGTAAACTCGTAAAGTTTGGCTTTTATTATATCAGCATCTCCGCCCGCGTACGAAAATATATCGTTCAGAAATTTATTTATTATCTTTTTCGCGCCCGTTTTGTCGCCCGTCTGCACGTAAACTATGAGTTCTTTTTCGAGTTCGATCGGATAGCGGTTATAGCGCGGCTGACTTTCGCGGATAAGCATTTCTCTTTGCGCCTTTATCCGGTCGAGATTCATTTGCGAAATTTCGAGCCGCTGTTTGAGATATTTGCTCTCCGCAGCGACCGCATATTCCACGAGCACGCGAAGCATTTCGGATACTCCCGTCATATTTTCGCAATCCATCCGTCGCACCGATTCGAAAAACGCCTGCGGAACGTCGACGCCCATTTTTTCGCAACGGCGCGAAGTTTCTTCGTAGAAATATTCGTCTTTTTCCCACAGCACAACGGGTCCCGTCGTTATAAAACCCACTGTCTGACCTTCCATGCCGAAGGGTACCACGCACATAACGAGCCCGCACGAAGTTTCGTAAATATAACTCGTTTTCAGTTCGTCCGCCTTATTTCCGCTGTCGACTATTTTTTTGCGGCAAACTTCCGACCCATGCAAAGCGGAACAAACCGAATTTTCGCTCCGAAGCGCGATCTGCTCGATGCCGTCCGAATCGTATAATGCAACGTCGAGCCCGCTCGTACGCGAAAAATTTTTGAAGAGTTTGCCCATCTCCTCAAAATTCAAAATGGTTTTCAAATCTATCGTTTTAAGATTCATTCGGTTTCGCCGCTTTTTAACGACATTATATCAAATCTTCTCGGAAAAATCAATGATTTTCAAATTCGAAAGTCTATGTTTTCGATATACGCGTTCGCGAAGTCCGAATCCGTCGACAAATCGATATATTCCGTGTTTTCGGCTATCTTCTCTGCGCGAGCCGTAGCGTCGCGGCTCAGCATACAGCGCACCGTGCCCGCCAAAGCGGCGTTACCGACTACGCGCTGAGCGGAAACGTTGGTTTTCGGCAACAGTCCCGTTTTTCGCGCGCTGTCGCCGCTTAAATAATATCCGAGCCCGCCCGCTATCGAAATGCTTTTCATATCGTTTATCGACCGTCCCGCGCGAGCGCACAAAACGGTCATTCCCGTATAAATCGCGCTCTTTGCCAACTGGAAAGCTCTCACGTCTTTTTGCGAAACCCAAACGCCGTCGGTCAAAACGAAACGATCCCCGTTTTCGAACGCGCCCGTTTCGTCGATTATTCCGCAATCGAGCATTGCCGCGATCGCATCCGCGAGCCCCGCTCCGCACAAACCGCGCGGAGAAAGATCGCCGACGGTCGTAAATACGTTTTTTCCGTTTACGCGGCGAAACGAATCGATTGCGCCGTCCACTCCGCCCATGCCGCATTCTATGTTCGCGCCTTCGAAACACGGTCCCGCGGCGGTCGACGTGCAAAGCCGTTTTCCGTTCGCGTTTATAAACATTTCTCCGTTGGTACCTATATCCACAAACAACGAGTTTTCTTTATCCGCGCCCGACGCAAGCACGCCCGCGACTACGTCCGCGCCGACGAACGCGCCGACAGACGGCAATACCGTGATTTCTCTCGCACGGAATCCGAGCGAGTTGCCGCTCATTCGGCGCAACTTAGTAAACACGGGTCGGTACGGATATTGCCCCAAGCCGACCACGCTTTCCGCGCAGAATAAGTGAAGCATAGCGGTATTTCCGCATACAAAAATTTTTTCGAGTTCCGAAAGTCCGTACTTTTCCGTCGACTTTACCGCGGCTTCGCGTATTTGATCGCGCACAAGTCCGCACAGCGCGTCCGCATTACCGTCCGACGCGCTTTGTATACGCGAAATAACGTCCGCCCCGAACGTATGCTGACGGTTGAGCTCAGCTCGTTTTTCGAGTGTTTTGCCGTTCGATAAGTCGACGAGCGCATAAGCTATCGCGGTAGTTCCGATATCGACCGCCAAGCCGAAACCGTTTTCGCCGTCCGAAATCTCGACGTTTCCCGCACCGTCGGTAAGCCCGCCGCCGCGACGCTCTTTCACCGCAACTTCCAAGCCGTCGGAAACGGAAGTTTTACAAGCGAGAACGATCTTCTCCGTTTCGCCGAAATCACCGCCGCGAACCGTAACCGCACACTTTCCGCACGACCCGCGACCGTTGCAATCGGCGGCAATAACATAACCGTTCGCCCGTAAAACGTCGAGCAAAATTTCTCCCGCGCCGCAATCGACTTGCCGCGTACTGTTTTCGGATAAAACGGTGATTTTCATACTTTTTTATACCGTTACGCCGTGATGAATGCACGCGCCGTTTCCGCCGCGCTCGCCGCATCGGGCGTATAAGCGTCCGCGCCTATTTCGTCGGCGAATTCGCGAGTTACGGGCGCGCCGCCCACCATTACTTTTACTTTGTCGCGCAGACCCGCTTCTTTGAGCGCGTCGATAACGTCTTTCTGATAAAGCATCGTGGTCGTAAGCAACGACGACAGACAAACTATGTCCGCATTTTCGGCTTTCACGGCGTCCACCACTTTGTCGGCGGAACAGTCGACGCCGAGATCGACGACGCGGATGCCCGTTCCTTCGATCATCATCTTAACGAGATTTTTCCCGATATCGTGCATATCGCCTTTGACCGTGCAAATAATCGCCGTACCGATCGGCTCCACGCCCGTTTCGGCGAGCGCGGGTTTCAAAACTGCGAGCGCCGCATTCATAGCGCGCGCGGCTATCAAAACTTCGGGAACGAATATTTCGTTGTTTTTGAACTTTGCTCCGACTATTCCCATTCCCTTGATAAGACCTTCGGTCAAAACGTCTTTGGGCGCCACGCCGTCGGCGAGTTCATCCGATACGAGCGCCGCCAAATCTTTCGCCTTGCCGCGTTGCAACAATGCGGAAATTTCTTCGAATCTTGCCATAATATCCTCCGATTTGCGTTTTTGATTTACGACTTTTTTATCTATTATATTGTAACATGATTTGCGCGAAAATACAGAGAAGTTTTTGTTACGATACCGTAAAATCTTGCTGTATCCTTATCTTTTTATCATATCGAACGCTTTCGTAAGCGGCAAAAACAACAGCGAAACCGTAACCGCCGAGCAAGCCGCCTGCACGCCCAGTACTATCAAAGAATTGTAAAAATATGCTTTCGCCATCCGCGCGCCGTAACCGAGCATAAGCGGCGTTATGATATCGTCCAAAAGCGTGAACAAGACGCTCATTATAACGGCGGCGACCGTAACGACGATTACGCGCTTTACCGCGGGCAACTTATCGACGAATTTGCCGATCATTCCGAATACTACTGCGAAAATATTATAGTAGACGAGATAAAGCACTATAACCGCCGGAAAAAAACCGAAAAGCAAACATCTGAGCAGCGAAAACGCATTTGCGACGATCAGTCCGTTCCGCACTCCGAACGCCGCGCAATACGAAAGAAATAGCACCGTAACGACTTCGACGCCCTGTACCATACTCAGCGAAAACTGCGCCGCTATAAGCAAAGCGGTCATAAGTCCGCCGAAAGCCGCGTCCCGCGCGGTCATAGATATTTCGCTTTTTCCGCGCAAAACCGTTACCAAATAATCGACGTAATATAATATACCGCGCCGTCTTGCAATTTCATATTGCTTATACCGTTCATAGATTCAACCAACGTCTTGCCGTTATATTCAACGGTAAGCGCGCCGTCGTAATCGGCTTGGTCGTCCGTTACGCTCGTATACACATAAAGCGAAATATGCCGAGCGAAATCTTCTTGTATAAGATAAACGTCGCGTCTGTTCTCGCCTTCGCCTTCCACTATGCCTATGCCGGTCAAATATTTCCCGTAAACGCCGTTCGTGCCGGAATAGCAAACCTTTCCGTCCGCCGCCAGCTTGTCGATAACGTCAAAAGGGCTGTTTTTATCCGTAAAACCGTCCAAAGACGCCGTAAATTCCTTAGCGGGATCGGAATCGTTGTTTATAACCACCGTTACGGATCCCGAAAGAGTTTGCGTTTTTTCGTCTTTGCAACCTACCATCGCGCAGGCGCATACCGCAATCGCCAAAACCGCAATAAAAACGATACGCTTGAATTTTTTCATTTTTATTCTCCTTTTGTTTTTATGCGATATAAGTATAACACGATTCTTTGCGAATGTATACTGCATTGTTTGCGAAAAATAAGCAAAAATTTGCGGTACACGCCGTTATTTCGTCGTCAAAGCGTCCCACTGACGGAATACGGTTTCTACGTTTTCGGGTTTTGCGCCCGGACCGAATTCGCACTGCGCTATGCAGTATCCGTTGTCGTAAAGATTATCGTAAACTTTCGTAACGGCGGCGGCTACGTCTTCGACCGTACCGTTAGGCAAAATATACTGTCTGTCGATTTCGCCCCAGAACGTAATTTTGCCTCTGAACTGTTTCAGGTTTTCCACGCCCATACAGAAAATCTGAGAATTGAATGCGTCCAATCCGATTTCTATAAGATCGGGATATATTTCGAGCGTATGACCGTCGGAGTGCATAAACATTTTTTTGCCGGCGCCGTGCGCTATTTCTATATACTTTTTATACATAGGCTTAAACAGAGTGCGCCAAAGTTTCGGGTTGATCAAAAGCGTATTCTGACTCCCCCAATCGTCCATTATCGAAAGCGCGTCCACGTCGGTTTTTGCCCACTTTTTCAATATGCGCGTGTAAAAATCGTCCAACTTTTCGATAAATTCGTACATCTTGGACGGAATATCCATAAGATCCATATACAGATTTTCCGTGCCGCGGATAAACTGCAATCTTTCAAACGGACGCGGGCACGCTCCCGCGATCTTGAACATATCCGCATTTTCCGCGCATTTTTTATTGACTTCGTCTATATCGAACGAAAGCCATTCTTCGGGAATATGAACTTTATCGCTGTCCGACCAGTCGTCCTCCGTTACGAGCGGCTGTTTCACTTCGCCTATTATACCCCTTTGCGCATTCTGAAAAACGCACCCGAAATCATCGATAAAAGTGCCTATTTCGTGAGCGTCGCCCTTTACCATAACGGGCTTTTCTTTAAGGTCCGCGCCTATGTTTATAATGTCGTCGGGATATTTTCTCTTTATCTCGGCAAAATATTCGCCGTGATTTAACATAGCCCAAGGCAAGCTCCACAACTGACGCGGCGCGCGCTCTGTGTTTTTTCCGTTCAGCGTATTCAAAACGATTTCTCTGCTATTCATTTTCATTCTCCGTATTCAATAAAATTCCTCTGATATCTTCGGCTTTGATTTCTCTCGAAACCGTGAAATAAAGTTCGCCGACGTAATTTTCGGGCAGTGAATACGTCAACGTTCCCTGCGTATCGCCCGTATAGCTTATTTCGTCCGCAAGCGTTCTTTCCGCCACGGAGTATTCGTTGAAATCTTTGTCGTAAATCTTGAAATTTTTGTCGAGCAAATTCACGCCCGCGCCCGTAGCGTTGTTTTTTATAAACAGATCGAGCGTAAACTTCGTTCCGTCCGTTACCGCTTGCGAGTTTATCCCCGTAACCTTTACGAAAATTTCTCTGACCGCCACGCTGTCGCCTTGCGAATACTCTATAACGGGCAGCCCTTTCGCTATGCGCTCGTCCGACAAATCCACGGACAATCGTCTCTTTTCGTCGGCGGCTATATTCAGCGAAACGACGGAACGCAGAGTTGCGGGCACCTTAAACCCGACCGAAAGCGTCTGCGCCGAGTCGGCGTCTATATAAGCGTCGGCTTTTTCGAATTTTATCGCTTGCTTCTCGTAGCCTTCGAGCGAAAATATATCCGAATCGAACAGTTGCGCCGTATCGGAATTGTTTTTTATATTCACTCTGAAAAGCAACGTGTCGTTTTCTTTGTCAGCATCGAGCTCGGGTCTTAAAAAAGCCGCGCCGAGCACTTTGAACGAAAAATCTTTATACGTAATTTCTTCGTTCAACCCGACCGTCTTTGCGTTTGAACCGTTACCGCCGCAAGAAGCGAAAACGCAAACCGACAAAAGCAACATTATAAACGCTATCGTTTTTTTCATTTTACCGACACCCTGAAAGTTTTTATTTCGAACGGCTTGAACACTATGTTTTCAAGTTCCTTTAACTCCGTTTCGTCTTGTTCGATCAGATTGCACTCGTAAACTTTCGCGTTTTCCCCGAATCCGATCGACGTTTTCGTGCGTATGCCGCGCGATTCGTAAAACCTATAAATAACGCCGTCATCGTATCTTGCGGCTTTTATCGTTTCGCAAATCACATTTTCGCTGTCGCAAACGAACGGTTTTTCGATTTTCAGCGCACTGCGGGCAAGAATTATTTCGTTATTCAGAAGATATGCGGCGGCGTCTATTTTTCCGACGTCTTTCGTAAACATCAAAGCGTACTTGAAAAAATGTTTTCCGATATCCTGAGCGACGCAAGGATAATTCTGACTGCGAAGCAACGTCAACTGCATTTTGCCGTTTTTAACGTTATAGCCGTATTTGCAATCGTTAAGCAAAGCGAATTTCCCGTCGGGCGCGTCCAAATAGGCGTATTTATGCCCGCAGACTTCGTTTTGCGCATATTCGATCGAATTGTTCGAAGTAGCGGCACGCTTGAACTTGCCGAATTGAATATCGTAAACCGCGTCCGACAAGAAATCGGTATCGAATTCGACTTTGACCAATTTGTTTGCCGCACGGAAATCACATTCGTTTTCGAACACGAGCATTTCCGAGCCGAGCGACAATCGAACGGTCTGAACGATTTTCGTTCCGTTCGCCTCGAAATAATTGCGTCTTACAACGTCCGCGCCGTCGGAGAAACATTCGCAATCCACAAGTTCGAATCTCTCGGCTTCGCGTTGTTCCGCAACGCTTTCGATATCCCAGCAGTTTCCGTTGTCGTGGTACATTTTTATTACGTTGCCCTTAAACTCGCATTCCGAGTTTTCGCTCTTGTCGACGACCTTGACTACTTCGCCGTTTTTACCGAAAACAAAAGCGACTTTATCGTTTTCCAAAATATCCGCGGAACAGTTAAGTTCGGGAAACGGCACGCATTCAGCCTCGGCGGAAGAATACGCGTCTAAGCAAACCCGATAAAGTTTCCCGTCTTTCGGAATATATTTTTCTTGCCCGAACGGCGTAAAATTGAACCCGTAAACCGAATTTTCCGACTCGTTTTCGATAAGCGCGCGCGTTTTCTCGCGCAAAGTTTCGCCGATAGTCCCGTAGCGACTTTCCGACTCGTCGTAGACGCGACGAATACTGCTGCCCGGCAAAATGTCGTGAAACTGATACAACA
>DBEXQE010000162.1:0-2140 GCA_048167245.1 Christensenellales bacterium
TATATAAAGGCAAAGGCATTCGAAAGGGAACGGAAGTTCGGGAATTTTCGGTTTTCAGAGAGCGGCGGCAAGGTGAAAGCGCCGTAACGGACCCCAAACGCAGATCACCCCGTAGCCGAACCGACCAACGCCGAACAGGGCAAGTAATCGGTTACGCACTCCCCGCGTTAAAGGGATCGGAGCGGATCTTCGGAAATACTTTTCCGAAATCAATTTGAGTGGTACCGCGGAAAAAAATTTCGTCTCAAACTATTTTTTGCAAGTAGTCTGAGATTTTTTTATTTTACGGCAGGAGGTCATAATTTACAAAATGAAAGAAAAAGGCGCGAAAATAATAGTAGACTGTCTTATCGAGCAAGGCGTAGAGTACGTGTTCGGTTATCCGGGCGGACAGATAATCGACACGTTCGACGAGCTTTACAAGGCTCGCGACAAGATAACGCAGATATTGACTTCGCACGAGCAAGGCGCTTCGCACGCCGCCGACGGATACGCGAGAGTTACGGGCAAAGTCGGCGTAGTTATAGCCACTTCGGGACCGGGCGCAACGAATATAGTTACGGGGATCGCGAACGCGTACATGGACAGCGTTCCCATGGTCGCCATTACGGGCAACGTTCCCGTAAGTCTTTTGGGGCGCGACAGCTTTCAGGAAGTGGATATCGCGGGGATCACGATACCGATCACGAAGCACAACTATATAGTAAAGGACGTAACGAAACTCGCCGACACTATCCGCGAAGCGTTCAAGATAGCAAAGAGCGGACGCCCCGGACCCGTGCTCATCGACGTGCCGAAAGACGTTCAGCAGAAAGAGTGCGAATACACGCCGCAAAAACCCGAAGAATACGTTCCGAAATTCGACGAAACTCAGCCGGCGATCGACGACGCGATAAAAATTATTGCGGAAGCAAAGAAACCGCTGTTGTACGTGGGCGGCGGTTGCATTATTTCGAACGCGAGCAAGGAATTGACGGAGTTTGCCGAGCATATCGACGCGCCCGTTGCGTCGTCGCTCATGGGACTCGGCGCGATAGATGCGAACCACAGGCTTTATCTGGGCATGATAGGCATGCACGGGCATGCGGGCGTTGCGAAAGCGCTCAAAGAGTGCGACGCCGTTATCGCGATAGGCGCGAGATTTTCCGACCGCGTTGCCGGCGACAGAACGAAGTTCGCAAAACAGGCTAAGATCGTTCATATAGACATAGACAACGCCGAGATAGACAAGAACGTCGTTTCCGCGGCTCACGTTATGGGCGACGTAAAACTCGCTCTCGGATATCTGAAATCAAAGCTCGCCAAAGCGAAAAACTCCGCGTGGGTAAACGCCTGCCGCGGCTACGTGAACGAGTTCCCGCTTAAACGTTGCGGGACTAACCTTTGTATTCGCAAGGTAGTGGAAAAAGTCAACGAACTCTCCCCTGCCGACAGGATAATCGCGACAGACGTAGGTCAGCATCAGATGTGGACGGCGCAGAGTTATAAATTCTCTCAGCCCCGTACGTTCCTTACGAGCGGCGGTCTGGGCACAATGGGCTACGGTCTGGGCGCGAGCATAGGCGCGGCGCTTGCATGCAAAAAGCGCGTCGTGCTGTTCACGGGCGACGGCTCGTTCCACATGAACTTAAACGAACTCGCGACAGCAGTCAAACTCAACCTGCCGATAACGATATTTCTCGTAAACAACAACACGCTCGGAATGGTCCGTCAGTGGCAGACGCTGTTCTATCAGAAACACTACTCGTCCACCACGCTGAACCTGCCGACAGACTATATGAAGCTCGCCGAAGCGTTCGGCGCAAAGGGCTTCGTTCTCGATAAGGACGCGGATATCGACGCGACCGTCAAAAAGGCGCTCTCCTGCGACGGCACGGTACTCGTCGAGTGTCGCATAAACACGGACGAATTCGTTCTGCCTATGGTTCCGCCGGGGAAAACGACGGACGATATGATCACAGATTTGGAAGCGTAATCATCGTCGGATACGGGCTACGTTCGCCTTGCCGCCTCGGTCGAGTATTTCAATACACTCCCTTCGGCGTCAAAGCGACTGTTGCCCGTCTGCGACGCGATTTCGCTCCCAAATAATAATATAAATATCATCGGTTCAAATTTCGTATTTTCAGGAGAAGTTAGC
>DBEXQE010000163.1:0-2854 GCA_048167245.1 Christensenellales bacterium
ACAAAAAAAACGGAGGATCAGGAAAATGAAAAAAATGTTGGCTCTGATTTTGGTTTTCGTGTCCGCGCTGGCTGTGATAGCCTGCAAGGACAATACGCCCGAATATAAGTTCGAGCTCGATAAAACCGAAATCACACTGTCGGTAGGCGAAACGGATCTGCTTACCGTTAACACGGATTACGAAGATCCGACTTTGAGTTGGAGTTCGTCCGACACCGAAACGGTGGAAGTGAACGACTTCGGCGGGATCACCGCCAAAAAGAGCGGTACGGCGACTATAACCGTTTCCGCGACTTTGGGCAAGAAAAGTTATTCCGATCAATGCGTCGTAACGGTCGTCAACAAGTATAACGAAACGTTCGAAAACACGGTCATTTACCCGAACGACACGCTCGATATTTCGCTTAAAGGCGGAGCGTCGATCGAAGATTTCGCGTATACCGTTACCGTTACGAAAAACGGAACGACCGTGGAAAACGCGGTGATAGACAATGTATTCTCGGTAACCGAAACGGGCGAATACACGCTCACGTATTCGGTTACGGGCAAGGGCTTGGAAAACAGCACCGTAACGCGCGTAATTACGGTAGACGAGCCTAAATCTTACGGTTTCATTTCCGAATTCGAAACGACTTCGTCGGTATCCAAATACGCGGCGGCTTCGTACGAGATAGCGAGTGCGCCCGCGGGCAACCCCAGCGGCAGCGAAACGGCGCTCAGGCTCGAATATTCGACGACCGAACAGCACCTGCGCTTCACGGTCCCGTTCAACCTGCTCGACGTTAAAGATATGAACGACGGCGGATATTTCGAACTCACGTATTACATACACCACCCCGTAGTCGAAATTCCCTACAAGCACTACGGATATCTGGATATAATGCGTCAGTCCGACGACAGTTCCAACGGTTCGATAGTCAAGCGTTACACGGGAAATATGTTTACCGTCAACGAATGGGCGACGCAAAGACTTTACGTAAGCGATTTCAAAGACTTTATCGGCGAGAACGTCGAGCTTTACGTACGCTACCATATGGGTAACGACAAAGCGGGCGACGACTTTATAGATTACGTTTACCTTAGCGAGTTTAAGTATTGCTACGGCGACGCCGCTATAAACGCGGGCGAAGATTTCGATGCGGCAATACCCATGGCGAAAGATTACGATTTCATTATCACCGATGCAAGCAACGCTTCGGTCGCTACGGGCAGTGCGGCGGCTCCGACGGTAAGCAAGGACGATCTGTCCGTCGGCGAATATAAGATTGCGTATACGGTAAAAGATAATTCCGTTTCGGAAAAAACGTTGCAAAGAAAACTTACGGTTCTGCAAAAGGACGGTTTCGATATTTCTCTCGACAGAATATCGGCGTTCTATAAGGGAGAAAACAATGTAAGACCGCTCATAACAGCCGAAACGATAACGCTTAGCGCAGCAGAGTCGCTTGACGGACAGACCGAAGGCACGAAAGCTCTTAAAATTTCGGGCGACCCTTCGAACGGAAAAACGAACAATTATTCGAAAACGGATATAAAGTTCGGCGGAATTCGTCTCGATAAAATAGTTGCGGACGAAGCAAACCTGAGCAAGTATCTCGAATTTACGGTAAGATACAATAAAGAAAACGGACAGGGGCAAAACGACGGCGACGAGATACCTTGGCAATACTTTTATGTATTTGACGGCGCGGATTGTTGCGTAGCTCTCAAAAACATAGAAAATTTGAAACTGAAAAGAAATCAGTGGACGAGTATCCGTGTTCCCGTGTTGCAGATCAAAGATATGATCGACGGCATAAACAAAACGGGCTATGACGCGGTTAGCGCGCTTTATGCGGGAATTTCCGTGTTCAACGGAAACGAAAATAAAGATTATTCGGTCTACTTCTACGACGTGAAACTTGCGGGCGGCGGTCAGGATTTCGAAGAAATAACGCTTAACGATACTACGGTCAAGCGTTACGAGCGGTTTGACGCAACGCTTACGCGTAGCGAGCCCGGTTACCGCTTTGCGCTCAAAGCAGAAAAGGACGGCGCGGACGTAACCGATAGCGTTATCACGACGATCGGGAGCACGAAAAGATTTGCGGCTGACACCGCGGGCGAATACACGCTTACTTACACCATTGCGGCGTACGGGTACAACGCTAAAACGGTAACGCGTAAGATAACGGTTTCGCAAGACGCAATGTACGTAAAAGATTTCGACGACGAATTGCTGTATATAGGTCAGACGCTCGATCTGAGCTTTACCGAAGCGGGCATAGATAATTTCCGCTATATGGTAAAAGCGATTTTGGATCAAACGGAAGTTCAGGGCGTTATAGACGACAATATATTTGCTCCGACCGCGGCGGGCGTATATACGATAGAATATACGGTAAACGGCGACGGTTACGTCGAGTCTACCGTAGAAAGGACCGTAACGGTAAAAGAAACGCGCGGGTTCGGAGAAGTTTATAATTTCGATGCCGTAGGACAAAATACTTATTTTGGAACTACGGGAGAAGAAATGACTTCCGATATTCCCGCAGGAGCGCCGACGGGTAAAGATAAGGTGCTTAAAGTAACGCATGATTCTACTCAGAACGTCAATCTCCAACATGTTTTCGGGAAAGCAGGTACGGCATACAACTTAAAGAAAAATATAGATAAACTCGACGATAACGATTATTATGTATTGCGTTTCTATATGAAAGGTGAAACTACCGCTATCAGTACGAGAATAATGTATGTCGATTTGCTTGCTTCTTTCCCTACAAACGAATATTCATCGGTTGTAATACGTTGGTCGAAAGTACCGTTTGTAACAAACAAATGGGTCGAGCTTAAATTAAGAATAGGCGATTTCCGC
>DBEXQE010000164.1:0-1543 GCA_048167245.1 Christensenellales bacterium
TAGGTACGCTCGTCATCTGCAAGCAAAATATCGTTTACGTCGTTAATTTTTTCGTATTCGCTCCACCTGAAAATACGCTCCAAATGCGCAAGCGTTTGAATACAGGGTATCAACTCTATCCCGACGCTCCTGCAATGGGCGTCTATTTCTTTTAAGTCGTTTTTGAGATAACCGCCGCGGAGATATCCGAAACGCGGCTCTTCGCTTATCTCATACGTATCTTCCGTATACAGCTGTAACATGTTGTATCCGAGTTTAGACAACACGGACGCAAATTTTTTTACTTCTTCCTTTCGCATAACCGCGCCGTTCGACGCATCTATCATAACTCCGAAACGTTTTTTTTCGTTCATTTTCAAATCCTCGCCGACATAATGTCAAAAAACCGTTAAAAACTTACGGCAAAAGTTTTTCAAACGCGCCGACAGCCGCAAAACGCGAATTATCGAGCGCACAGTGCAAAACCTTACACTCGTGAGGCGCAAGAGAAAGCGATATCTCTTCGCGCTCACCCAAGATTTTCTTTTCCCAAAAATCGTATACAAAATATTTCTTATTCAAACGGTAAACGAAATCTTGCCTATGATCTTCCCAATTGAAAAACGTAAACGTATATACGCCGTCTTTTTCGCCGCAATCGGCTATCGACGGTATCGCACTGTCGCACAAATCGATAAACTTTGCTCTTCTGCGCGACGAAAGCAGCAGACACTTGAATTTATCGGTCTTCGACGTCGGCAACAGACATATTTTATCCGACATCATGACCATTCCGCCGGTAACGGCAACGAGCGTCATATGCGTTTCTATTTCCTTATCTGTACGAGTACATTTCCGAAAACATTTTCCGTCCTCGTTTTCCGCATTACGCATCATAACGCAATCCGGATCGGTTTTTATGTTTTCTCCGAAATAAGAACGGAAAATTATCTGCGAAGCGATCTGACGAACCGATTCCCAACGTTCGAAAATGTCCGCGCTCGTTCTTAATCCGTCGGCAACCCCGACGGTAGCGTTGATAGGACTTGTACAAGCGAGCAAAAACGTTTCGTCGCCGACGGCATCGCGCATTATTTCAAGTGCTTTGCGGTAATTTTTCGTTCCGTTGAAATTCGGATCGGCGTAACGACCCGCCGAAATCCCGAACCCCGCAAAATCAAATTTTATATACTCGAATCCCCACTCTGCCGTAAGTTTTCGGAACAAATCGTACAAATATTTGCGAGCTTCCGGAACGCTCAGATCAAGCGAATTAAATCCGCAAGGCTTGTCGTCGTTCCAATTTTTTACAAACATTTCGGGATGTTTATTCAACAGTTCGGAGTCGTTTTCCGCCGTCAGCGGCGCCACCCAAATGCCGGGAATAAAACCGTTTTTCTTGATTTCGTCGGCAAGATATTTCATTCCGTGCGGAAATCTTTCGTTAGGCTCCCAATCGCCGCGCTTTTTGTTCCAACCGTCGTCTATCTGGATGCACTCCACATTCAAGCCGCGCGCCTGGATCTCGCTCATATTTTCCAAAATATCGTTTTCGGATATGTTA
>DBEXQE010000165.1:0-13366 GCA_048167245.1 Christensenellales bacterium
CGGAGAATCGATAAATGATATATAAAGGGAAAAAGCTGAGAAATATATCTTTTCCGTTGGGCGGAATCGGAACTGGAAGCATTGGGCTTGCGGGGAACGGCAGATTCATAGATTGGGAAATTTTCAATCGACCCGATAAAAATTCCACAAACGGGTTTACGCATTTTGCCGTAAAAGCCGAATATAAAAACAAAATCGAAGCGAAAGTGTTGCACGGCGATACAACGGATAATCTTATCGGGACTCATACCGGTAATTTTTCTTCCGGAATAGGTTTCGGACCTACGCAAAATTCCATGGCGGGATTTCCGCATTTTCGGTCCGTTGTTTTCAAGGGAGAATTTCCGATTGCCGAGCTTACGTTTTCGGATAAAGATTTTCCGTGCAAGGTAAAACTTACGGCTTTTAATCCGTTTATACCGCATAACGATTACGATTCGTCTTTGCCCGCGGCTTTTTTCGAGACGGAGATACGAAACGTTACCGACGACGAAGTGCGTTGCACTTTGGCTTTTTCTTTGTGTAATCCGTCGGAAAATTCGCGCAATACGGCTTTTTCCGAAAACAGTACGGGAATATTTTGCGACAGCGAGCTTGACTCGGACGATTTGAACTACAAAGATTTATGCATTGCAACCGACTACGACGACGTATCATATACGCAATATTGGTATCGCGGCGGGTGGTCTGATCCGCATACGACTTATTGGCGCGATTTTTGCGAAAAAGAAAAACAGGCAAACAGGAACTATGACAGCGCGGGAAATTACGATCATTGCTCGCTTTTTGCATATATTTTTCTTAAACCGAAAGTAAAAAAGAAAGTAAAATTCGTTTTATCGTGGAATATGCCGAATAATTACAATTATTGGGAACCGAAAAAAGACGAAAGTGGAAGAGATATTTCCTGGAAAAATTATTATGTCACGTGTTTCGAAAACTCCAAAGCGACGGCGGAATATTCGCTCGGGCATTTCGATGAATTGAAAGAAAAAACTTTGCGATTCAAGAATGCATTGTTTTCGTGTTCGTTGCCGAAATCGTTTATCGATGCGATTTCGGCTAATCTTTCGACTCTGAAAACCGCTACCGTTCTCAGGTTGCAAGACGGTTCGTTTTACGGATGGGAGGGGCTGTCGGAAAAAGAAGGCTCGTGTCAGGGCACTTGTCAGCATGTTTGGAATTATGCGTATGCATTGCCTTTTTTGTTCCCGAAACTCGAAAGATCTCTGCGGGAAACTACGTACAAATATAATATGTTTCCGTCGGGTGAAACGGCTTTCCGTACTTCGTTGCCGTTGGGTTTCGATCGCGGCGTGAGATTCCGAGCTTGCGTGGACGGACAAATGGGCGAAGTGATAAAGGCTTACCGCGAGTGGAAAATAAGCGGCGACGATAAGTGGCTTGAAGATAATTGGTGCAATATTACTAAAATTTTGGAATATGCGTGGAGCGAAGATAACGCCGACTGTTGGGATTCGGATGCGGACGGAGTTTTGGACGGACGCCGCCACCATACGCTCGACGTTGAATTATTCGGAACCGATTCTTGGCTGGAAGGGATGTATTTGCTTGCGCTGAAATGCGGCTCGCTTATGGCGGAGAGAGTAGGAGACGAATCTCGCAAGAAAAAATATTCGGAATTATTCGAGCACGGCAAAAAATGGACGAATGAAAATCTTTTCAACGGCAAATATTTTTATCATAAAATCGATTTGACGGATAAGTCGATTTTAGATAAGTTTTCGGCAACCGATTACTATTGGAACGAAGAGAAAGGCGAAATAAAGTATCAGATAGGAGACGGATGCGAAATCGATCAGATGCTTGCGGATTGGCATGCAAACATTTTGCGCGTCGAAAATATTTTCGACAAAAACAAGAAAAAAATTGCTCTGAATAATCTTTTTGCGAATAATTTCAAAAAATCAATGCGTGAAGTCGCAAATATGTGGCGCAATTTCACCGTGGACGACGAGAGCGGAACGGTGATTTGCAGTTATCCCGACGGAGCGAAGAAACCCGCTATTCCCGTTCCGTATTGCGAAGAAACAATGGCGGGATTCGAGTATGCTTTTGCGGGGCTGCTTATAGCGGAAGGATTCGCCGAAAAAGGCGCTAAGGCGGTGGATGCCGTTCGCGCGCGATATAACGGGGAAAACAGAAACCCGTGGAACGAAATGGAGTGCGGAAGCAATTATGCCCGTTCTATGGCGTCATATGCTTTGTTGCCTATTGTGAGCGGTTTCGATTTCGATTTGCCGAACGGCAGAATAGGTTTCGATCCGCTTGTAAAGGATAATTGTCGATTTCTTTGGAGCGCCGGCAACTCTTGGGGAGAAGTATTTATCGGGGATAGCGGATGCAGATTGAAAATATACGGGGAAACTTTTCGACTCAATGCTTTTTCTCTCAAACATGCGAGACGACCGAAAAAATTATTTGCGGACGGTAATGCGGTCGAGTTTATCGACGACGGATACAATATAAATTTCGGCGCAATCGATATTTCGGAAATTCTCGAAATAGAATATTGAGTTTTTTATTCTCCGTCTTTCAGTTGTATGCGAAAATCTTCGCCGACGAAAGATAAGTCGTTTGAGTCTGTCCAAAAAACAAAGCCTTCTTCTTCGCTGTTTTGTCGGAACTCTTTCGGAGTTATGCCGTACTTTTTTTTGAATGCGGCTTCGAAATTTCTGAGATTTGCATATCCCGTTTCCGAAGCAATCGATCCTATGGGGCGATTTGTGCTTTTCAGAAAATTTTTGGCGCTTTCCATGCGTTTTTCGGTAAGCAGTCCGTTAAAGCTTTGATTGAGTTCGCTTTTCAAATAGGTGTTCAGTTGGTGTACCGATATGCCGAGTAAGTTTTCGACTTGTTCTACGGTGTTGCTTTCGCTGTAGTGGTTGTCGAGAAAAGCCAGAGCTTTGAAAACATAGGCATTATGCTTTTTACCTATATGGGTTAATTGTTGACATTTGCATATCTCGACCATGAGCCGTTTTAATGCGAGTTCCAAATCCGTTTCGAAATATTCGGTCGAAAGATTGTGGTATTCGTTATATAAAAGATAAAGCACTTCGGAAAATACCGAAAATACATTTCTGTTATCTCGGAATAAAAGTATATCGTCAAGAGATTTGCAAAGATTCAAAATAGGGTTGCACGATAACGCGAATTGTGATGTCCGAAGCATATCTTTCGGATAGAGTGTTTTATTGTATGTGTCGAGTTCCAAAATCATCATATGAGATTTTTCATATACATATTGCAAATGCGGAACAAAAGAGTTTATGAGGAAGAATTGCCCCGACGTAATATTTATGTACGAGGCTTTTTTCTTTTCTCCGGAGTTCGGCGGATAAAAATCCATGCCGATGTTACCGTCCGCAACGTACACCAACTCGATGCCCCGGTGCGAATGAGGAATTTTTTGCGTAAACGTTTCCGCAGTGTAAATAGTATTCATGACTGTAGGTGCTCTGATTATTTTAAGAAGATTGCTCATACTAAAAGTATACCGTATAAAAGCCTTATAAGTCAATAGTTTCATCAAAATTTATCGCAAAATACGAATAATTTTGATATTATTATCGATTTCGGTATTGAATTGCCTTTTTGTATGTGGTATAATTTGGATGAAATCAAAGTGATATTTCGGAGATGGGGAAAATATGCAGAGAGTCGTATTATTCGACAATTCGAAACGTAAAAGCGCAAGACTCCGCAAACAGCGGTTGTTTTTGATTTCGATACTTGCAATACCCGTATTGTATTTTCTCGTAGTTTATTTGTACGTTAATTTCAGTTCGTTTGCAATGGCGTTTAAGAATCTGAACGATAAATGGTCGCTCGATAATTTTCGTCTTTTTTTCGACGAGCTGACTTCCGAAAACGGTACCGTCGGAATAGCTCTGAAAAACACGTTTATTTATTTTGGTTTGAGTTTGACGTTTTTTCCGACGGGTATAATAATCAGCTATTTTTTATTCAAAAAGATAGCGGGATATAAATTTTTCAGAATCGTTTTCTATTTGCCGAGCATTATAGCGCCTATCGTTTTCGTAACTTTGTATAAAGAGTTCGTAAAACCTTGGGGACCCGTCGGATTGTTGTTTGAGGCTTTGGGAAAACCGTTTGCTCCGCAAGGACTGTTCGCAAACGAAAAAACGGCTACGTGGGCGATAGTGGGATATTGCATATGGGTAGGACTTCCCACCAACATGCTTATGTGGGGAGGAGCGTTGACGCGGCTTCCGAAAGAAGTTTTCGAGGCGGCGCGAATAGACGGTTGCGGTACGTTCAAGGAACTTCGGTATATAGTTCTCCCGTTGATTTTCCCGACGGTTTCGTCGCTTCTCATTTTGTCTATAACCGGATTCTTAAATGCGGGCGGTCCTATTTTATTGTTTACGAACGGAGCGGCTCAAACGTCTACGCTCGGTTTTTGGATGTTTAACGAGGTGTATTCCAATTCGTCGGGAGGCGGCGGATTTTACGGTGTTTTATCGGCTGGCGGATTATTTTTCACCGTTATTGCGACACCTGTTGTTTTATTTGTGCGTTGGGCGGTCGAAAAAATACCCGCGGTTGAGTATTGAGAGGCAAAACGTTTATGATTTATGCATTGAAAAACGATACGCGAATCGATATTTCTTCGAAATACGAAACTTGCGAAAATATTATTTTAAGCGGCGCGCGCGGAGAAACCGTTTTTGCCGAATTGGTTTTAGCCACAGAAAAACCGTTGTATGCGAATAAGATTTATCTGACTGATTTTTGCGGAGAGAAAAATCGTTTTCTTCCGCAATACGAAATTTATTTTGCGGAGAACATAAAAATAGTTCACGAGTCTTGTTCGTACGGAGGCGTAGGCGTTTATCCCGAAGTTCTTGTTCCCGCAAAGGCTTATTTGAGCAATTGTAACGCGGGGGGGGGTAAGTTTACTCGCCTTATAGTTTTTTCGTTTGTTTTGCCGAGAAATACCGAGTGCGGGAAATATTTCGGAAAAATAACCGCGGAAGCCGACGGGAAAGCCGAGTCGCTCGATATCGAACTGACCGTATATGATTTTGAATTGCCGAAGAAGAACAATGCAAAATCTGCTTTTGCCGTTTGGTACGATAACGAAAGAATTATAAAAAACGATTTGTCGATTCCGCCGATGGGCGAAAGTTACGACGAATATGCGAAATATTTCGATTTATTGAAGAAATTCCGTATTTCCGCCACGGAACTACCCGTAAGAAGCGCGACGGATAACAGTCATTGCGCGGCGTGTAATTCAAACATCAGACCTTTCGAGCCGCGCAGGGGTATAATGCCGCAAGATTTGCCGTTTTTTATCGATGCGGTAAAAAAGTACGCGGCGGACGATTCGGTTTCGTGCTATTCTTTGCCGTACGACGTTATCTTGCAAAACGGCGTTCCGAACATAGATACGGAATCTTTGTATCGTTTGTTTACCGAGCTTGCAAAAGAAAGTTCGGCAACTCTCGACCTGTTCGAGAAAGCGTATTTGTATATAACTTTTATAGACGAGCCCACGCAGGAAATGCTGCCGCTTGTACGCAAAGTTACCGAAGACGTTCGCGGAGTTATGTTGCGCGTAGCCGACGATTGCGATTTTACCGGAAAGGAAAACGTAAAATGTTCGTTGCTTTCCGTTGAAAATGTGGTGCCGTCTTGGCCCGAAGAAAAGATTTACGGCGGAGTGGATACGTTTTGCCCTACGTTTGCGGGGTGGCATGCTCCCGAATTTGTGCGCGGTATGCGCGCCATGTGCGAACTCGGCGCAAAAAATTGGTGGTACGGTTGCGTTTCGCCTTGGTATCCTTTCCCGTCTTACCATATCGACGAGCCGCTTTTGGGCGCGCGCGGAGAAGGTTTCTTGCGCTATTTGTTCGGTGTGGAAGGAAATCTCTATTGGGCTGTGAACAGCGACAGATATTTCGACGAAGAGTCGCAATCGATGAAATACTATGACGTTTACGGCGGCGAAATGCCGTGGTCGCAATCCAACGGAGAGGGGCTGTTGGTATTCGACGGAAAGAAATTCGGAGTAGACGGACCGTTGGCATCTTTGCGACTTGCCGCCGTTTGCGAAGCGCATCAGGATTACGAATATTGCTTGTTGCTCGATAAATCGATACGTGATTTGTGTCTCGATTACGATTTGAATTACGACGCGAGGGAATATATGCGTATGTCTTTCGAAAGAGTGTTTTACGGTACGGCGTTAATCGACGAATCGAAATTTTTCTCGGTGAGAGAAGAACTTGCCCGAAATATTGAAGCGGCGCAAAGCGGCGTTATGAGTATAATCGAAAGTGTCGACCCAATGAAAAAAACGGCTGTCGTCGCACTGTACTGCGACAGTCAAGCCGATGTTTTGTGCGACGACGAACTTATTGAATCCGCATCGGCGGGGATCGGAAGAGTATACAGATACGCATTGCCTTTGGAAAGTGCGGACACGTATTTTACGGCGAAAGTAATCGGCAAAGGCAAAACGGTACCCGTAAAAAGATTCGTATCGCCTCCTATTTACGGAATATCGCTCGATGGAATAAAGTCCGACGGCTGTATAAGAAAAACGGTTCGCGGAGAAAAAACCATATATAAAACGCGTAAATTTTCAAATGAAAACGCGCCTTGTTTGAAAATTTGCGGTAAATTCGATTTTTCGAAACTCGATTCGTTTATTTTGGAAACGGTATCTTTGAGCGACGAGGCGTTTACCGTGTCGGCAGTTATAACGGACGGAACGGGGAAAAGTTTTGACGTGGGATATTGCGTTGCGGAAAAAGGGATATGTCGCAATCGAATACATTTCAATCCGACAATGCAATTAAACGGGTTCAGGGAAACGCGGCATACAACGGCTTTTTCGCATTATACGTCGGAGCTTGCCGAATTGAACCGAATAAATATTTCCGATATAACAGAGATAAAATTCGAAATTCAGAATATACGCGAATTTTGTTCGCTTACGCCGCGACAGTTGAAATTTTCGGAATATGCGTTCTGTATAAAAAGTTTGTCGTACACGGTTTCGTCGGATGAAAAATTACACTCTTACGACTTTTTGGAAAAATTAGAGACGGGGAGATGCGAAAAATGAAATTCGGAATTGTCGGGCTGATACGAAACAGATTCAATTCGAAACGCAGCATACTCGAACGGAGAACCGGTTCGGGGAAAATAGTTTTCGGCATATTTTTCGTACTTTTTCTCATATATGCGCTGAGTTTGCTGTATCCGCTGTTTTGGATGTTGCTAAACTCTTTTCGTAACAGCACCGATTATCAAGTGGCAATAGCGACCAAAGCGCCGTTTTCGCTTAAAATCGTTTGGGAGCCGACGAATTATATCAATGTTATGCGGCTTATAACCACTGCGGATGCATCGTATATACAAATGGCGTGGAATTCGCTGTGGATAACGGCGTTATCGTCGTTTCTTGCCGTAATGGTTCCGTCGCTTACGGCGTATTGCTTGGCAAAATACAAATTTCGCTTGCGCGGCGTGCTGTATGCTATTGCCATAATAGTTATGATTTTGCCTATTGTCGGAAACGGCGGAGCATTGCTTAGATTTTGGTCGGGAATAGGAGTGTACGACACTCCGCTGTATGTGATTTTAAGCGGGCTCGGCGGATTGGGCGGTATGTATTTTCTCGTTATGTACGGATTTTTCAAAAGCGTGCATTGGTCTTACGCCGAAGCCGTATTTATAGACGGCGGGAACGACTATACGGCGCTGTTTCGCGTAATGATACCGCAAGCGGCGAATATGCTCGTACTGTTTTTCGTAATGAATTTTATGGCGGGTTGGAACGAATATCAAACGTATCTTATATATATGCCGAGTTATCCGACGCTTGCCACGGGTATGTATTTGGTGTCGAATACGTTGCAACGTACGGGGCAAATGCCGTTGTATTACGCCGCGCTGACTATATCGATAATCCCGATACTTGCGCTTTTTATGGCTTTCTCCAATCAGATACTCACAAAAGTGTCGATAGGCGGAATAAAAGGTTAAGAAATAATAAACGGAGGTTTTTTGTATGAAAAAAAGATTTATCAAGATTGTTGCGTTGATAGCGGCAACGGTGTGCTGTATGCCTCTTGTTACCGCGTGCAAGACGAACAAAACACCCGACAGCGATCAGTTTCTCGAAATTTACGTGCTTAACGTAGGTTACGGATACGAGTGGGCGGGCGAACTTGCCGAAGCGTTCGGAAAGCTTGATTGGGTAAAGGAAAAATATCCGAATTTCGATTATACGGTGAAGCGTAACGACGATTGGGATTATGCCGAAGAACAAATAGAGTCGGGTCCTACGGTAAACACGGCGGACATAATGTTCGGTTCGAATCTGCAAAAGCTGTATAATGCGTCTTACGGAGGAAATCCCGTATTGACCGATTTGGACGATATTATGAAAGAGAACGTTTTGGGCGAAAACGTAAAGTACGAAGATAAGATTTTCGAGGATTATCTCAAGACGAATACGAATCCCGATACGGGCAAAGTCATTGCCGTTCCTTGGGGCAGTACGTACAATACGCTTCTGTATAACGAAACTTTGCTGTCGCAGCTCGGTTTTACCGAAATTCCCGTAACGACCGACGAACTCGTGAACATATTAAAAGGCGTAAAAGATAAAAACGGGGCCGCGCCATATGCGCACACATATGCTCTTACGGGTTGCTACGAAGCGAACTATTGGAAAAACGCCTTCGTTTTGTGGTGGGCGCAATATCAGGGAATAGAAGGATACACGAATTTTTACAACGGAGTTTCCGAGGGCAGAAGAAGCAAAGATATTTTCAAACAAGAGGGACGGCTTAAATCGCTCGAAGCTATGGACGAAATGTTAAACGGGCATAACGGTTATATGAATCCGTCGGCGGGCGTTTATTCGTTTATGGAAGCGCAGACGAATTTTCTTATGGGAGACGGTTTGTTTTATATGTGCGGCGATTGGTTCGATTACGAAATGCGCGCCATATCTCCCGGATTGAAATCGACCTACGATTACGAGATACGCGCGATGCGTATGCCCGTTATAAGTTCGTTGAGAAACAAAACCGCCATAGAAAGCGATGAAAAATTTGCGGAAGTCATACGCGCAGTCGACGGCGGCGCGACGGGATTCGACGGCGTTAGCGCCAAAGATTTTGCGTTGATTAAAAACGCCCGCGCATTGAACGATTTCGGCGGCGGACTTCTCAACGCCGTTATTCCCGCATACGCGACGGCGAAAGATCTTGCGAAAGATTTCTTGCGTTATTTGGCAACCGACGATGCAAATGCTATTTTCACGGGAACTACGAAGGGCGCGAATCTCGGATTCAAGTACGACGTGAAAACCAAAGCTCCCGACGTATATGCTCAAATGTCTCTTGTGGAACGCGATAAGTATGAAGTGTTGACCCAAAGCAATCTGAGATTTTTACCGGCGGCGGAAGCTTTTCCGCTTGCATACAAGGGAGGACTTATTCCGCTTAAAGCAATAGAATACAATTCGTACGAGAGCGTGTTCGGAAGAACCGACGACGGCAGAAAGAGCGCAAGCGATTTATACGAATACGACATAACGTATTACGACGACACGCGTTGGAATCTGTTGCTGTCGTTGAGCGGAATTTGATAAAAAGGAGGAAAAATTTTGAAAAAATTTACTGCGATTCTGTGCGCCGCACTGATGTTTTTAACGCTTGCGGCGTGCGGAAACAAAGAAAAAAACGGAGGAAAAAATTCTGCCGAAATAGAGTTTTGGTCGACTTATTCGACGGAAAAAATTTTATCCGACAAAAGCGCTTCTTACTATTCGGAGATCAAGTTCGAACCCGAACTGTCGGTAGAAGCGGCGCGGGCGGAATACGAGAGCGCTCAGATTATAATGACTGCGGGAACCGATATCGGCGAGTATGACGTTAAACTTTCGGATTTGATATGCGGCGATAAAGTATATTCCGCGAAAAACATTACGCTCTATAATCAAAAATATATAACGCTCAACAGAATTACGAACGGTCAATCTACGGCCCCTACGGGCGATTATCCCGATGCGCTCGTTCCGTTCTCCGCGGCAAAGCGCGCCAAAGAAAACAAGATTGCCAAAGGAAAGAATCAAGGTTTGTGGTTTGAGTTTTATATTCCCAAAGAAACGGTTGCGGGAACGTATACGGGCTCGGTCGAGATAACTTACGATTCGAAAAGCAAAACCATTCCCGTTTCGTTGACGGTGCGCGACATAACGGTAAGCGAAACTACGCACTCGAAATCGTACTTTTCGGTCGATGCGGCGTGGGGCGTTGCGTTCGGAGAGCTGGATTCTTCCGTCGAGGTTGTAAGAAAGTATAATACTGCGTTGTCAGAGTACAGACTG
Organism: Christensenellales bacterium; assembly: GCA_048167245.1. Lineage (GTDB taxonomy): Bacteria > Bacillota > Clostridia > Christensenellales > Pumilibacteraceae > RACS-047. Next base: position 10,403 of record DBEXQE010000165.1, read on the forward strand.
TGCGGAGGTCAGTGGCCCGTAGGCGTTACCAAAGATTGGATTGCCGAGTTCGGTAAAAACGAAAACGATATAGATACTTGGATTTCGTACGTGTGGGAATTTATAAAGGAGCCGCGCAATTCCACTCTTGCGCTTCCTTATAGGTATTTAGTCGATCATACGGGAGAAAACATAGACGAAAAAATCTTGACGGATACCGTGGTTGCGTTTTCCGAAAAGTGTATCGAAGAAAACGTAAACCTTGCTGATAAGCTGATCGGATACTACACAATGATTGACGAACCGGATATGTACGGTAGCGCGGAACACGTAAAAGCCGTTATGGACAGAGTGAACGCGGCGATAGAAAAAGCCGCGCAAATTATAGAAAACGGGGAAGGGAACGCGGAATTGAGAGCCGAAATAGCGGAATCCGTTCGTAACATAGAAAGCGTTGTGCCGGTGGGAAAATACAACGAAGCGATGGCGGAAAGCATAGATACTTGGTGCCCGGGAACCGTCAATTACGATATGGAAAGCGAACGTCTGCGTTTTGAAACGGATCGCGAAAAGTGGTGGTATACGTGTGTGGGACCCGTTTATCCGTATGCGAATTACCTTATCGAAACTTCCGCGTTTACGCCGCGAATTTTCGATTGGCAAGCCGAAAAATACGGCATTACGGGGAATCTTTATTGGGCGGGCAATTATTATAAAAGCGACACTGCGGGATATCTCGAAGATTATTATCAGACGGGTATACGTACGGTCGGGATGAACGGCGAAGGATTTTTATTCTATCCCGCCAAGCCGTACGGGTTGGAGAAGCCCGTTGGCAGCATAAGATTGCAAGCCGCGCGCGACGGTATCGAAGATAAGGAAATTCTGCTTGCTTTGCGAAACGGATATAATACATCGAGCGAAGCGTGCGGATATGAATTTACGGCAGACGACATACTCGATTCTTTGTATAAAAAACTTTTCGACGGTATGAAAATACAAACCGATTCCGCAAGGTTTGCGAAAGTAAGACGCGAACTGCTCGATCTTGCCGAAATGTTCGACGGCGAAGAAAAATTTGCCGTTTCGAAAAGGGAGGAGCAAAACAATACGGTTACGTTCGAAATAGTAACGGCGGCGACTTGCGAATTTAAGGTAAACGGCGAAACGGCGGCGCCGATTGCCACTTACGGCTCGGGGGAAGATTCGGTCAACGTATATTCGGTGAGCGGTTCAAAGCTTACGGCAAGCGATATACGCATTACGACGCTTATGAACGGAAACGAAAAGTCGATAGTTCTTCCGCTCGGCGGCGCGGCAAAGGAAGAGTCTGCCGAAAATTGGATTCCAAATGCAGAAGCTCTGTACGGGGACATCGAAATCAAGGAACTCGGCAGCGAAAAATACGCCGAAATAAAATTCGAAAAAGCCGACGCCGCAACGACGCAAAGACTTGTGATCGGCGGAGCTTTCTTAAAAGATATAGGTAAAAATACGGATTCCGTCGCGTTTAGACTTTCGGCAAACGGATCTTCGGATTTGCGATACAGTATTTGCTTCGAATACGAAAATTCGCCCATATTTGCGGAGATAGCTTCCGGAACGCTGAGCGGCGAAATACAGACGGTTACGGTCGGAAATGTTCACGCATTCCCTTGGAACAGCGGAAACGTCAAGAAAATCCACATTTATTTCGGCGAGCAGGGCGACGAAACACGCACGGTCGGAGTAGGCTGTATAACCGTTACCGAATCGGCATGAAAAAGGAGAAAAAAGCAATGAAAAAAATATTGAGTTGTTTGCTTGTTGCCATATTACCGCTTTCGGCGCTGTCGCTTTTCGGTTGCGGACGGAAACCGGAAAACGTCGAGACCGAAAAAAGCATTATGCTCCGAGATTTCGAAGAATACAATCCCGATTTTATGACTTTTCAGATGTCGCAGAATTTCGGAGTAATAGAGGTAAATACCGACGAGCGTTATGTTTCGAGCGGAAAACAGTCCGCAAAACTTCGTCCGTTCGGAGGATATTATTATTTGGATCCGCCCACAGTCAAAATCCCGTTCTACTCGACGCTTTTGGGGTACAATTATAAAGAACTGACCGAATTTTCGGCGGTTTTTATGAAAGTTTACAATGCGGAAACTTTCGATATAACGGTGTATTGCAATTTCGAATTTTTCGACGGGCAGTCGTCTCCGAGAAAACCTTATATTCTCAAAAACGGATGGAACGAAATAGAAATAAAAATCGAACACGATATTTTGAATATGTTTTACGATTTGGGCGATTGTAACGGATTGGTTCTCGGGTTCGACGATTTTTCGCTTGACGGCAGAGAATTCGACGATGCTCCCACTTTGTATCTCGACGAAATAAAGCTCAAAATGACAACGGGTAAGTATATAGCGCCCGAAATAGATATCTCGCTCGATAAATACGAGATTTGCGGTTTCGAAAAAGCGTATCAGCAATATATTCTGAAAGCGTCTTCCGAGAACGGCAAAATGCCGGAACTTACGGTTGTTTCCGCGGAAAACGGAATTTCGCCCCGACAGGGGAACAAAATGCTTAAAGTCGAATTTTCGAAAGGTAGCGGCGGTTATGCGCGCGTTGCGTTCTCTCCGAAGCTGTTTGAAAAAATAGATTTCGGACAGTTCAAGGATAATGCGGACGAATATGCGATAGCGTATGACGTGTATAACGCCACTTCGCGTAACGAATCCGTTGCGACTTATTATATTTGGGGCGGCATAAAGGAGTGGCCGAATACGCACCTTGCTTGGGGAGTCAATATGGAAGCGAATAATACGCAAATTCCGAAAAACAGTTGGATTACGTATAAATTATCGCTTGCCGACGTTTATTCGTGGGATAAGAGAACGCTCGAAGAGGGCTTTAATATGTTTATGATGTTCGACGACGGCATTGCGGCGGGAGAATCCGTTTATTTCGATAATTTCCGCATCGAAAAACTTTGAAAAA
>DBEXQE010000166.1:0-3440 GCA_048167245.1 Christensenellales bacterium
CAAAGTACACTCGCTCGCCGCCGCGCCGCCTGTTGCCCGTCTGACGCGCGACTGCAAACCCAATAAAATTTATTTTTCGATTTTATTTTGTCGTATGAATTCATATATACTCGACCGAGCGCGCGCGGCAAACGTAGCGGAAAGACGTGCCGCTATACGCCGTTTCTGTTTTGTCGTATGTACTCGTAAACGACTACGCCCGCCGCGACCGAAGCGTTCAGCGAGTTCACGTTGCCGAACATAGGGATCGACACCGCGCCGTCGCACTTCGAGAGCGTAAGGCGTTTTATGCCGTTGCCTTCGCCGCCTATAACGAACGCTGCCGCGCCTTTTAAGTCGGACTTATAGATGCTTGTCCCGCTCATGTCAGCGGCGTACACCCACACCCCGCGTTTTTTAAGTTCATCTATGCAGTCGTTAATATTCGTAACTTTCGCGACTTTCACGTACGCGCTCGCGCCCGAACTTACCTTTATAACGGTTTCGTTCACCGAAACGGCTCTGTGGCGCGGAATGACTACTCCGTGAACGCCCGCGCACTCCGCTACCCTAAGTATACTTCCCAGGTTATGCGGGTCTTCGACTCCGTCGAGAAGCAGTAAAAACGGCGGTTCGCCCTTTTCCGCGGCAAGAGCGAAAATATCGTCAAGCTCGCAGTATTTGTAGTCGGTTATCTCTGCGATAAAGCCCTGGTGCCTGCCCGTAACGCTCTCTCGGTCGAGCGCCGTCTTGTCGCGGAAAAATATCTTTATCCCGCGCGATCTCGCGCTCTCTATTATTTTATTCGCGCCGACGTCTTTTAATCCCTTTTCGATAACGAGCCTGTCTATCGTAGTTCCCGCGTTGATCGCTTCGGACACGGCGTTTCTGCCTTCTATTTTCATAAATAACGATCTCTCTATAACTTTTCGTTTATTTTTTCGAGCTTGCTTGAAATTTCTTCGAGTAACTTTTTATGCCGCTCCTTTACTTCCGCGGATCTGCCGCACGACTTTTTGCCTTCGGAACAAACTCCTTCGACGCAACTCGGACCGCTCGATCCGAACACGTTCGGCGCGACTTTAAGCACGGCTTCGAGCATCTGCCAAGCCACGTCGCGGATCTCCCACTGAGCGCGGTTGCAGCAACGCAGCGAGAAAAAGTGCATGAGTTCGCGGGCGTTCATAGTCAGGATCATCTGCGTTTCGCAGGCGTTCGGCAATATAAAGCGCGCGTCTTCGTTCGAGCTCTCTTTCGCGCCGCCGAGCTTTTCCTGCCATTCTCCGTACCAACGCATACAGGTTTTCATCTGTTCTTCGTACTCTTTCACGGCGTCGTCGCCGAGCGCTTCGATAGCCGGAGGGATTATATAGTTGAACTCCGATTCCGACACGTAGCGCTGAGAGCGCACCGAAAAACTCGCGATCCTGTGCCGCGTGATCTGCGCCAGAAACGCGCGCGACACGCCCGTTATCGAAAAAGTAAAGCTCGCGTGCTCGAACGGCGAAAGATGATTGAGTCGCCTGAGCATTGCGATATATTTCGCATTGTCCTTTTCGTCGGAATCCGAAACCACCTTGTCGGCGCAATCGGAACTGTAACAAAGCCGCGCCGCCGCCGCGATAGTCGCTTCGGGATTAGACGTGTACCTGATTAACTCAGCTTTACCTTTTACTTTCATGATCTTTATCCTTGTAATCGTATATACGTTTGACGCACTATTGCGAGATGACCGACGCTCCGAAATCGAAGCATATTTTCTGCAATTCTTCAAGCCTGTCCGTCTGACCCGACAGATAGAGCCAACCGAAAAGCCCTTCGAGTCCCGTCGCGCGGTGGTAGTCGCCTATTCCCGCGTTCTTGGCTTTACTGCCCGTGTGAGCGTTGCGCGCGCGTTTGGCGACGGCGGCTTCGTCATCCGACAGCATGGGCATTATATGCAACAGCATTTTCGACTGCGCGGCGGCGTTGACGTACAGGCTCGACAGCTTGGACAATTCGCCCGACCTGAGATCGTGCGCAAGCGTAAGTCTTTCGCGCACGTACAGCGAAAATACGGCGTCGCCCACGAACGCAAGGCTTATCGGACTTACGGCCGACGCGTCGGCAACGGACAATTTTTCCATACTTGAATTATACCATATAACCCGCCGTTTTAGCAACCGATTTCATACCGTTTTCCACTTGACGGAGTTATTCGAAATAATAACGGACGGGATCGGAAACCTTGAAGATATAGAATTCGCCGCGCACGACACCCTTTCGTCGTCGCTTTTTATGACGGCGAGAACGCAGTCGCAATGCGGCGTTATTTTCTCCCAGTTTTTCTCGATAAGGGCGTCCTTATCCACGAGCACGCCTATGCGCGCGCCGTCCGCCGAATAGATCTTTATCTTTTGACCCGAAACGTATCCGTCGTCGCCCGAGTCGGAAGTCCTGTCGACGATATCCACGAGCTTGCCTTTATGGCATACGGCGACCGAAATATGCTTTATCCCCATAATGTCGGTTACCACGCCGCAGAACACCGTCGCGGACTTATTCCCCGACAGCGCGGCAAGTCCCGTAAGGCAGTCCGTCTGCGCCGAGATCTCGCGCTCCAAATCTATTTCGCCGAACGCGTTGTAAGACAGCGCAAGCAGTTCGAAATCTTCGTCGAAGCCGCCGCCGAGCAATTCGTTTTCAACATTGTCGAGCGATACGCGAAAATCGCACTTGCCCGCCGAAACCTTATACAGCATACTGCCATTTTATGCCGCGGCGGCATAGGCTGTTACGCTTTGACTTCTTCCGTTTTCTCTTGCGCCGTTTCTTCGGTCTTTGTGAGCGCGCTCACGCCGACTATCTCGTCTACGGGCATGGCAAACGAAAAGCCGCTCCCCGCCGTGGTAAGCCCGACTTCCTTGTACACGGCGACCATTATGTCGTGGCGGAACCGCGTTTCGGTAACTATCATTACGATCTCCTTTTCGGGAACTATAACGCAACCGAAAAACTTTTCCGATTCGATATTGCCCGTGCCGCGGGCGTTCACGATCGTGCCGCCCTTCGCTCCCGCATTTCTCGCGGCTTTCATCACCGCGTCGGAATAGCCCTTGTTGACTATCGTCATTATGAGAGAATATTCTGTGGATTGCATTTTTTAAGCTCCTTGTATCGTAGAAGTAATTTTTTCGATCTCATCAGTCAAGCAGTCGCGTTGCTTTGTGCTTGACAGCTTCCCCTAAAAGTGGAAGCCGTTTTAAGTGATTGATTTCAGCGATTTCTCGACTGCGCTTCGCTCCGCTCGAAATGACAGGACTTTATGATATGCCCAAGGCGGCGGAGACGGGTTGCGGACAATCCGCCGTAGGCGGCGGAGACGGGTTGCGGATTTTCGCAACAGTTGACGCGCAAGCGAGCGAGTGTACATTGACGTACTCGACCGAGCTTGCGCGGCAATCGTAGCGGAAAGACGCGCC
>DBEXQE010000167.1:0-8759 GCA_048167245.1 Christensenellales bacterium
TGCTCTCAATTACAAATATATTATTGCAATTATAATCGTTTAGGAGAATAAAATGAAAATAAATACGAATTACGATAAAATGCAGGACAGTTATCTTTTCGCTACGATCGCGCAAAAGGTAGCCGCATATTCCGCCGCAAACCCCGATAAAGAGATCATAAAAATGGGCATAGGCGACGTTACGATCCCGCTTTGCAAAGCGGTTGTCGAAGCGGGCGTCAAGGCGGTGAAAGAAATGGGCGAAAAGGAAACTTTCCGCGGTTACGGTCCGTACGAAGGCTACGAATTTCTGACGGGCGCTATACAGAATTACTATAAGAAAAACGGCGTGGATCTCGATATTTCCGAGATATTCGTGTCGGACGGCGCAAAGAGCGACGTGGCAAATATTCTCGATATTTTCGGGCAGGATAACGCAGTGCTCGTTCCCGATCCCGTTTATCCCGTTTATCTCGACACGAACATTATGCTCGGGCGCGAAGTCAAATTCATCGACTCGAACAAGAGCAACGGATTTCTGCCGCTTCCCGACGAAAAAGTCAAAGCCGATATAATTTATCTCTGCTCGCCGAACAATCCGACGGGCGCGGTCTACAACAAAGAACAGCTCAAAAGGTGGGTCGACTACGCAATAAAGAACGACGCCGTCATTCTTTTCGACGCGGCGTACGAGTTCTACGTTACGGATAGGACTTTGCCGCGCTCGATATTCGAGATAGACGGCGCGAAAAAATGCGCGATAGAGTTCTGTTCGCTGAGTAAGACTGCGGGCTTTACGGGTACGCGTTGCGGCTACACCGTTATACCTAAGTCGCTCAAAAATCTGAACGCTATGTGGATGCGCCGTCAGTCTACCAAGTTCAACGGCGTTTCGTACGTGGTTCAGAGAATGGCGGAAGCCGTGTTCTCCGAAAAGGGTCAGGAGCAGATCAAGACCAACGTGGACGTATACATGAAAAACGCAAAACATATTTCGGGCGTTCTGAACTCGCTCGGCATATGGCACACGGGCGGAGTAAATTCGCCGTATATCTGGCTCAGTTGCGGAGATATGAAGTCGTGGGATTTCTTCGACAAACTTCTGGAACAGGCGAACGTCGTCGGAACTCCCGGCGCGGGCTTCGGAAAGAACGGCGAAGGTTTCTTCCGTCTGACGGCGTTCAACAATTACGAAAACACTTGCAAAGCCATGGAGCGCATAGAAAAACTTTTCAGATAAAGTGAAAAAGAAATTCGAAATCGTAAAATCGCGTCTGTATGCAAAGGCGGACTATACCGAAATCATCGAAAAGAAAAGTTTCGGCGATATAAGTCTGTCTTACGGCGAACTCGAAAGTTTGCCGATGCCTACGGGCGCGGTTTGTTTTTTCGACGCTTACGCGGGCGGAGCCGTCAAGCCGTTTTCGCAAACGTTCGCGGGAGAGAAATGCACGCCTTTTTACATGTGTGCTCCTACTTCGCGCGGGGAGCGGATCGCTTTTGCGGGACTTAAGTTTTCCGAGAAAAAAGCGGTCGAGTGGAAGATAGCCCTATTCGAAGAAAAAGACGTAATAAAACTTATTTCCGACGACGGCGGCGTTTCGAGTTACGTGGATTCTGGCATAGTCTGTTTGGGCGACTTTTCGTATTTCGCGGAGTACGACAAGCTCGTGAAAGCTCACGCGGCGCACGACAGTCATCCGCTCGACGGCATAGTAGGTTTCGACGGCAAAACGGCTCTTGTATACGAGATCGGCGGCGCTCCCGCTCTCGCCGTTTTTTCGAGCGGTTGGGGCGACGGCAATTATTCCTGCTATATCGGTCATTCGGACGACGGGGAAGCCGTAAGTCTTGTATGTGACTTCGGTCTTTTGGAGTACGGCGACAAACAAGCGTCCGACGAAACCGTAGAGTACGAATTCGACGTCGACGCGGAAGAACTCTACGTGAACGATCCGAAGCTGTCGGTCGACGAAAACAACGCAGCCAAGTGGTCGCTCGTGTTGGAGTATGCGGACAAGCTCGACGATTACGCTTTGTACAAGGCTTACGGCGGGCGCGGGTTTGCGTATCACAGACTCGGGCGGCTCGACGACGCGCTTAAAGACTATTACGCGGCTTTGGAAATAGCCGAAGACAAAACGCGCAACAAGGGACTGAAAATGCGCGAATGGACGCTGTACGACAACGCGGGGACTATAAACCGCAATCTCGGCAATACGGACGAAGCGATAAGGCTTTTCGAAAAGGCGAAGAATTTGGGCGACAGTTTTTATTCGGGCGCGTACGTCAACCTTATAGACATTTACGGCGAGAGCAAAAACTACGACAAGGCGCTCGAAATATGCGACGAAATGTCCGAAAAGCGTCCGCTCGATCCGACTTCGTTTATGCGCAGAGCCGAGATCAACGCGACGCTCGGGAATTATGCCGCCGCGGTCGAAGATTACGACGTGCTTATAAACAAATTCCTTTGGGAAGACGGTATCTGGGAAAAAGTTTCGTGTCTTATCCTGCTCGGTCGTTACGACGACGCGGAAAAAAATCTCGACGACTATCTTACCGAAAACGCGGCAAACGAGCTTTATTATTACTATTCGGGACTTTTGGAGTACAAGCGCGCCGACCACGTAAAGAGTTACGAATATCTTTTGCGCGCACACGAGTGCAACCCCGAGCATATTCCGACGCTTCATCTGCTCATCGAAACGGACGATCTGTTCCTTGATTTCGGATCCGTTCTGAAATGGGCGGAAGAATATACGGAGTGCAGACCGACGGGCGCATACGGTTATCACGTTAGGGCGGAGCAGAACGTGCGGCTCGGCAATTTCAGAACCGCGGCGGCTGATCGCGAATACATAGCCGAAAAATTTTCGGGCGACGCTTTGACTTACCGCGGTATAGCCTGCGCGTACATTCTGGCAAAGGATTTCCGCAAAGCCAAGAAAGCGCTGAAAGTCTTGAAGAAAAAGGACGCGGCGTATTATAACGATGCGTTCGGGCTGTATTGCGTGGCAAAGGGCAAATTCCAAAAGGGCGAAAGATCGCTTGTCGCCGCCGCCGAAAGCGGGGAATCGGAAACGTTTTTCGCCGATCTCATAGACGCGCTCGTCTATATGGGAAAAACGGATACCGCGAAAAAGCATCTCGAAAAATGCCGTCTTACCGAGCAGTCGTCGCCGCGACTCGTGTTTTCCGAGATCGCGTATTGCCGCAAGGTCAAAGACATGAACGGGCTGTCGGAAGCGCTCGACGGATATCTGAAAAAATTCCTGCCCAAACTCGATAACGAAGAACTCGTAAACAAAATAAAAAACAGACTTATAAATTATCCGCTTATCGCTTTTTCGTCAAAGTAAAAGAGAGCAGGGTCAAGCCGTACTCTCTTTGTAAAAATTGACCCGCAATGCCGTTTGTTTCGCGAATTTTAACCCGCCGTCAGGCAGGTGGGCAAGCCGATTGCAGCGTCTGTCTTCCACTGATAGCTCATGTAAAAGATTTGAGGTATATATCCGATCACGGATATCGAGGCCCGACATGTTCTGCATATACAAGCAATCCCTTTTATGTTCTGTGGTTAAAAATTAAGCAAAATAACGCACACCGCAGGAACTATTTACTTGTTACTTATATTATATTGCTTATTCCGCATAAAATCAATACGTTTGCATAAAATTTTTTCGGAAAAATTTTCCGAATAGGTATTGACAAACGGACGATTTTATGGTATAGGTGTAAGCGGAATCAAGGCTTTACGGGAGAGAAGATCATGAAATTGACTGTTTTGGGAAAATACGGACCTTATCCGCCGAAAGACGGCGGCACGAGTTCGTATCTTTTAAGGGAAGGAACTACTACGCTCGCGCTCGATTTCGGCAGCGGAGCCTTGGGGCGGATACGGCGTTTTACCGATATTTCGGATATAACTGCGGTGATCCTGTCGCATCTGCATTTCGACCATATCTGCGATATGTTTCCGCTCGCTTACTTCTTAAAGGAAGCCGATAAAAAACTTACCGTATATTTGCCGTATTACGAAAGCCCGCAACTCGATATACTGCGCTCGTTCGGTTGCTTCGATTTGGTCCGTATAAAGAGCGGCGAAAAAATCGCGGTAGGCGAACTGATGCTCGAATTCTTCGAAACGGTCCACCCAGTGGAAACGTTCGGGGTAAGGGTTTCGAACGGACGCAACTCGTTTTTTTACAGCGGCGACACGAAGTTCTGCGACGCCGTTTTGGAAGGCGGAAAAGACTGCAAATATCTTTTGCTCGACTGCGGGCGGTATAACGAAAAGTCCCGCGCTCCGCATCTGAGCGTGAGCGAGGGAGCGTTTATAGGCAAATCGTGCGGCGCGAAAGTCATAGTGTCGCACTGTCATCCCGCGGGGTTTTACCACAGCGCGGATAAAAACGTGATAATAGCAAAGGAATTCGAAACTTACGATCTGGGTTAGATCAGTTTGCCCTTTAATCTGTTTACGGCGTTCGGCACGGCTTCGGGCGACGCTTTTATTCCCTTGCTTTTGCTGTTGTAGTCGAACGCTTCGGTGAACCGCCGCGTTTCGTTGTTCGTTTTGCTCAGCGCGTTTATTTGAAGATTAGACAGTTCGAAAAGATATTCCGGTGCCGCGCTTCCCGCTTTGTGTGCGTTTTCGAGCAGGAGAGCGTAGTGCGGCATGCAGAAACCCTTGCAGTTTTTGAGTACGGCGGGAAAATCTTTTTCCTGCTTGAACATCTGCGCCACGGTGTACGCGTAGCGTTCCATCATTTCGTCCAGCGTGTCGCATATAACGCACGTCGAATCGCTTTTGCGAATCTGTTCGGCGTGTTTTTTTGCGCTCTTTACGTCTTTGATCGGTTTCAGCGATTTTATAACGGCGTCGGTGCGCGTGTTAAGTTGCAACGCAAGCCCGAGTTTGTTTTCGCCCGCGTAGAGCTTTTTCAGATGATCCGAGCAGAAGCCGAGCTTGTTGACTTTCACGCGGTAATCGGGTTCCATTACGGCTTCGTTCAGATATTGCGAAATAAGCCGCTCTTCCGCCGCGGCGTATATCCTGCAAAGCGGACAAGTGCAGTCGGATCTGAAAGCGTCCCAGATAGGGGTGGTTTGAATATGGTATTGCATAAAGCGCCGTCCTTAGTCATATATTTTAGATAAGTATACGCTATCGGAGCGAAAAATGCAAGAAAATGACGCCGAAAACGCAAAATGCAGAAGATACCGACCGCGACGCAGGAGCGTAAGACGCATATATTTCGGCAGAGTGGTCGCGCTTGTTTCCGCTCTGTGCTTTGCGGTCTGCGCGGCTATGCTGATATTAGCGCGCAAAAACGGCTCCGTAAACGTAATGAAAATAAAGAGCGAAGAATATTTTTTCGTAACTACGGCTTCGACCGAGTTCGTGTCCGACGCGTCGGAAAAGGCGCTCGCGCTCAAAAACGCGGGCGGAGCGGGGTATATACTGAACGACGGAAATTTTCACGTTGCCGCCGCAGTCTATTTAAGCAAAGGCGACGCGGCGACGGTCGCCAAAAGGCTTTGCGAGAGAGGGTTATCCGCGCTCGTGTACGAGCTTTCCACTTCCGAAGTCAAAGTCGGCTATTCGGACGATAAGTCTCGGAACGCAAAAGTTTCGGAGCTTTTTTCGTATCCGAAAACTTTGGTCGGCGAGATAGAAAGTCTGTCGCGCTCGGCGGACGCGTCGGAGATATCCGAGCCGCTCGCGCTTCTGACGGCTGAAAAGCTGCGGAGCAAGACGCGCGACAAAGCCGCGGAAGCCGAGAGCCTTGACGGGGATTTCGCGCCCGCGCTCAGGCTCATGTACGCGCGTTTCGACAACGCTTTCGAAAATTGCCTTGCGTTCGGCAAAAGCGGCGGGGTGCGTTCGGCGGTAAAAGAGCTTGCCTGCGCCGTCGCCGCCGAAAACGTGTTCTGTTCCCGCAATATAATCGCGTAGAAAAAAGCGCGAAAACAGCCCCCGAACGCTTTAAAAAAACGGCGAGTTATGGTATTATAGATAAGGCTGTATTCTTACGGCTGTTTTTACGGCGCAAAACGGGAAAAATTTACCTGTTTTTCCGCCGCATACGTAAAGAAAATTTTTTTATAACTTATAGGAGAAAACAATATGAGTCAACAGTTTACCGAGACGCCGCAACAAGCCGCCGCGCTCGAAAAGGTCCTGACCGAATTGAAGTCGGTCAAGGGTCCTTTGATGATCGCATTGCAAAAGGCGCAGGATATTTACGGTTATCTGCCTTTCGAAGTGCAGAACAGAATAGCCGAAGCGTTCGACGTGCCGCTCGAAGAAATTTACGGCATTTCGACGTTCTATTCGCAATTCAAGCTCGAAAAGAAAGGCAAGTACGAGATCGGCGTGTGCCTCGGTACTGCGTGCTACGTAAAAGGTTCCGGCGACGTGCTCAATAAGCTGAAAGAAAAGCTCGGCGTAGAAGCCGGCTCCACGACCGCCGACAATAAATTTTCGCTCGTCGCTACGCGCTGTATCGGTTGTTGCGGTCTTGCTCCCGTTATGACCGTGAACGATGAAGTTTACGGAAAAGTTACGGTGGACGAGCTTGACAAGATATTGGCTAAATACAACGACTGACGGACAATCGGAGGAAACATACTTTATGAAGACATTGAAAGAATTGCAGGCGATACGCGACGAAATGAAAATAAAGCTCGCGAATCGCAAACAGGAGAATTCCGTTATCTCGGATTCGTCCGAACGCTACCATATACTCGTTTGCGGCGGTACGGGCTGTACGAGCGGCAACAGCAAGTCGATCGCGACTGCTCTCAAAGAGAAGATCGCCGAAAAAGGGCTTGAAAAAGACGTTAAGATTATTATGACGGGCTGTTTCGGTCTTTGCGCGAGAGGACCTATCGTCGTAGTCTATCCCGACGGTTCGTTCTATCAGCACGTTAAAGTCGCCGACGTGGACGAGATCGTCGAATCGCATATAATAGGCGGTACGCCCGTGGAACGCCTTATGAACGTGGAAAAGTCGGAAGACGGCTCTGCCAAGGCGATAAACGACACGGCGTTTTACAAGGATCAGAAGCGCGTCGTTTTGAAAAACTGCGGTCATATCGACCCCGAGAACATAGACGAATACCTGGCTTACGACGGATACAAGGCTTACGAGAAAGTCGCGTCTTCCATGTCGCAACAGGAAGTTATCGACTGCGTCAAAAAGAGCGGACTTCGCGGCAGGGGCGGCGGAGGATTCCCGACGGGTCTTAAATGGCAGTTCGCTCACGACTCGCAAGCAGATCAGAAGTACGTGGTCTGCAACGCGGACGAGGGCGACCCGGGCGCGTTCATGGACAGATCGCTTTTGGAAGGCGATCCGCACTCGCTTATAGAAGCCATGATGATAGCCGGTTATGCGATCGGCGCTACGCAGGGCTACGTTTACGTGCGCGCGGAATACCCGATAGCCGTAGAAAGATTGCAGATAGCCATAAATCAGGCTCGCGAATACGGCATACTCGGCGAAAACGCAATGGGCTTCGGCAAGAGATTCGACATAGATCTTAGGCTCGGTGCGGGCGCGTTCGTCTGCGGCGAAGAAACGGCTCTGTTGCAGTCCACGGAAGGCAAGCGCGGCGAACCGCGTCAGCGTCCGCCTTTCCCCGCGGTCAAGGGTCTTTTCGGAAAGCCCACGCTCATAAATAACGTCGAAACGTACGGAAACATAACTCAGATAATTCTGAACGGTCCCGAGTGGTTCGCTTCGATGGGTACCGAAAAGAGCAAGGGAACGAAAGTTTTCGCGCTCGGCGGAAAGATCAACAATACTGGTCTTGTCGAGATACCCATGGGAACAACGCTCAGAACGATCATCGAAGAGATAGGCGGCGGAATTCCGCACGGCAAGAAGTTCAAGGCGGCTCAGACGGGCGGTCCGAGCGGCGGCTGTATTCCCGCGGCTTATATCGATACGAAGATCGACTACGATAATCTTATCGCGCTCGGCTCGATGATGGGCAGCGGCGGACTTATCGTTATGGACGAAGACAACTGTATGGTCGATATTGCCAAATTCTTCCTTGAATTCACGGTAGACGAGTCTTGCGGCAAGTGTACTCCGTGCCGTATCGGAAATAAAAGGCTCTACGAGATGTTAGATAAGGTAACAAAGGGGCAAGCTACTATGGAAGATCTCGATAAGATGGAGCAGCTCTGCTACTACATCAAAGAGAATTCGCTGTGCGGCTTGGGTCAGACGGCGCCGAACCCCGTTTTGTCTACGCTGAAATATTTCCGCGAAGAATACATAGCTCACGTGCGCGACAAGAAGTGTCCCGCGGGAGTCTGCAAAGCTCTCGTAGCTTATGCGATAAATCCCGAAAAATGTATCGGGTGCGGACTGTGCAAGCGTGCTTGCCCCGTAGGTGCGATCTCGGGCGAGATCAAACAGCCTCACGTGATCGATCCCGCAAAGTGTATCAAGTGCGGCGCATGTATAAACGCTTGCAGAAAAGACGCGATAGTCAAATAGCCTGAGCGAGTTATTAAGGAGAAGACAATGAATAAAGTTACTTTGAAAATCAACGGCATAGAAGTTACCGTTCCCGAAGGCACGAGAATTCTCGACGCCGCGAAAAAAGCGGGTTTTAACATTCCCACGCTGTGCTATCTGAAAGACATATGCAACGAAGGCTCCTGCCGCGTCTGCGTGGTCGAAGTAAAGGGCGCGAGAAATCTCGTGGCGTCCTGCTCGGCTACCGTAACTCAGGGCATGGAAGTATTCACGAACACG
>DBEXQE010000168.1:0-7464 GCA_048167245.1 Christensenellales bacterium
TTTCTTTTTTGCTTTAAGAGCGACGGTTTCCGTTTTTGACGGCGGACGGTTGAAAACGAGTTTATAATTCCGCAAAAAAGTCGTGTAGCAATCGTAGCCGAGCAGTCGGACGACTGCGGAAACGTTATAGCCTTGTTGTAAAAGGTTTTCGGCGGCGTACATTTTTTTGAGTCGTATATATTTCATAATACTGATGTTCATAACGGACGAAAAAGTATGACTGATATACGGTTTCGAAACGTAGAGTTTTTGCGCTATATAATCAATCGTAAGATTTTTATCCAAATTGCGGTTGATAAGCGAAATACAGTTTTTTACGACGTCGGGAATTAAAGAATATTTCGGTTGTACGGACAAAGTGCCGTAAGTAAGTAAAATCAATATTTCGTTCAAAAAAGACAGTAAAAGCGTATACAATACGTCGAACGGGTAAACGTTCGTATATTTTTCGAATTTGAAAAACAAATTCAAAATGTTTTCGTCTACGTTTTGAAACATTACGTCGGATATTTTTACGGAAGCGGGCAAAAGGTCGGGGGTAAAGTGCAATAGAAATCTATCGTAGTCCGTTTCAGGCAAAACTTTCAGTACGTGATACTTGCCCGGCGGAATTATTATCGCCGTATTATTGCCGAAATCGTAAGAAGAATCTTCTATATAGAACGTTCCTTTTCCTTTCAAAATAAGCAAAAGTTCGTAATCGGTATGTTGATGATTGGAGAAATTCGCGCCGCTTGCATTTTCGGATAGCGTATGCGTAAAGTGGATTTTATTGTATGTAACCGAATAGTTCATACCCATATTATATCAAAAAACAACAGTAATTGCAACATTTTAAGCAGTAATAGTCATTGTGTTTAATATTTTTTAGAGTAATAATATTATATATACGAAAAAAAATCGGATGGGAGGAGATGTTGTGAAAAAAATCAGCGTGCTTTTATCGACGTTGCTTGCGATATGCCTGATGTTCGGGTGTTCGGCGTCGGAACGCGGCGGCGCAACGGGCGCGAACGGAGAGGTCGTTTCGAGCGGCGGCGGAAATTTAACTGGGAGTAGTTCCGATAAAATGGAATTAAGCGGATATAAGGAAGATTATACGCTCGGCGAAAATTTTTCGTCGGACGGTCTTACGGTAAAATACAACTTGGGCGACGGCGAGCAAACCGCGAACGCGGACGATTATATTTTGGATTCGTCCGATTTCGATTCGAGTAAGCCCGGTAAATACGACATAAAGGTTTATTTGAAAAATTACGATCTCGACGCTACGTATCAAGCGACGGTACGCAGAGCCAAGCCCGCGGGCGAGCCGCTCAGAATACTTGCCATCGGCAACAGTTTTTCGCAAGACGCGGTAAAGCACTTATATAAAATAGCGGAAGATCCCGCGGTGGGCGTTGAACTTTCGGTCGGCAATCTCGTTATAGGCGGCTGTCCGTTGGAGCGGCACGCGAATAACATTCGCGATAACATTCGCGGTTATACTTATGAAACGTTCAAAAAGGTAAACGGAGAATTCAAAGAAAATTCGCGGTCGGGTTGGAGCATAAAAGCCGCGCTTTTTGCCGAGGACTGGGACATAATTTCCATTCAGCAAGTCAGCGGACTGAGCGGTATGATAGATACATATAACGAAGATCTCGATTATATCGTAGAATATCTTCGTACGAATAAGCCCGACGCGGAAATAGTATGGCATATGACGTGGGCGTATGCTCAAAGCAGCAGCCACGGCGATTTTTCCAAGTACAATAAAGATCAAATGACTATGTATAATAAGATAGTCGAATGCGCGAAAAAAAGAATTTTACCTTTCCCCGAAATATCGCGCGTAACGCCGTCGGGCACAGCCATTCAGAATTTACGCACGAGTTTTATCGGCGATACTTTGAACCGCGACGGATATCATTTGAAATACAATATCGGTCGTTATACGGCGGGTATGACGTGGCTTAAATGCCTTACCGGCTGGGATATAGACGACGTAGAATATACGCCGGTTATAAAGGATCAGCCGGATATAACGCCTAAGCAGCTTGTCGCCATAAAAGAGGCTGTAAACAATGCGTTCTATAAGCCGTTCGAAGTTACGGAATCGATTTATAAGACCGAATAAGTTTCGTCGGCGAATATTATGTAATAGGAGAATGAATATGAGAAAAAGATTAATGTTTGCATTAACGCTTATTTTATCGTTTGCTTTTGCGGCGGGAGCAATGGCGTTGAACGGCAGTAAAACTGTTTCGGCAGATCCCGCGTCGGATGCGCTGAGCGTAAGTTCCGTAGGCCTTATTAAATCCGTTCGGGGAAATCCCGAAATTTCTTACGGCGTAAATAAGGATTATACTCTTGCGATGTATAAAAATATGTCCGGTAAAACCGTTACCGTAAATTCGGGGAACGGCGTTGCTTTTACGGTAGACGAAAATTACGAAGGGTATTCCGGCGTTAAAGTCGTTGCGGGCAAAGGCGACGCGGTGCGCTTGGGCGGCGAATACACGGGCAATTTCGGTTTTGCGTTTTCGTTTGAAGGATATTCTTTCGGCGAGATAACGCTTACGATAGCGGACGCCGCCGATCCGAGCAAATACGTTGTGGCAAAAGTCGTTGACAGCGGGGAATGGGACGCGCAGATTTATTCGAGATACAGCAATACTCCGAATACTCACTGGTACGGATATAACAAGAGCGGCAAAATTTATGCCTACCGTACGCCCGATATAGAAGACCCGTCGACGGCAAAGGTAAGCCCGAACCAAATGATGGTATATTTGCGCACGGCGGGTATGACGGAAAATGCGGCGAAGAAAAACGTTCCCGTTTTCGAATGGAACAATACGCTTTGCACATTGAGCAGTTATCATCGTTCGTCGACCGTCGCTACGCAGATAATGAAACAAAATGCGTCGATTAAAGAATACGATTACGTTAACGCCGTCGAAACGGGGAGCAGCGTTACTCAGCCCGAATTTGCGCCGTTTGACAAATATACGGTTTCTTTGTCCGTAACCGGGATGAAAGATCTCGATACGAAAAAAGGTACGTTCTTTATTCACAGAATAAACGATATCGATCTTACTGCCGAAACGGTTTCGCTTACGGAGCAAAATTCGCGTCAAACGGCGGACGATATTGCCGTGGGCGAAAAGTTCGAAAAAATCTCGTATGAACAAAATGCGGATTATTCCGCGGCTACGGTTTTCGGGGTGGGCGGAAGAAGCGGCACGTGGAATTTCGGTTATGCATACGGCGGGACGGCAAATACCGAACTTAAAAACGGAAGTTCGATGACGACGAGTCTTGTTAAGGACGCGCCTTTCGGAGGTTTTTACGGCTACAAATTCGAAACTTCGGACGTAAACGGCGGAGCGGAACTTAAAATAGTCAATCCGAAAGCGACGGACGGCGCCGACAAGTTCGCGTTTTACGATAACACGGGTATGGATTTCACTTTCGGCGGCTTTACGATAAAAGATATGTCGTTTTTCTTCCGCGATACTAAGAATAACGAAATAGAAGTAAGACTTCTTGCGGACGCCGTAAGTTTTGTTCCCAATAACGGAAAAAATATGACGACTATGCTTGTCCGCTCGAATAAAATGACCGACGGATTATATAGAACGAGAGCGGGAGAAAATTGGCAATTCGAAAGTGGGAAGGTAGAAGACGTTTTCGTTACTCTCGATGAAAACAAGCAAATCGTTGTAGATGAAACGCAAAGTACGAATTGGACGAGCACAATGAAATATGTGGGAACTATGTGTTCCGACTTGAAGCCGCCAATGGGAACAAATGCTCAATATATGCAAGCGAAAAATCTCGGTAATTTTTTCTGGCAACAAGTAGGCGACAAAAATCAACTTAGAGCGATTGCAAGTATCGGCAACAACAACAGGCAGAAACTCGTTTTATTGGAGCAACCCGCCGCAGACTTTGATTTCGAAAACGGCTATACGCTTACGGCGCGGATAAACGAATGCGTTAAAGGCGTAGAGTCCGCTAATATGTTTATTCACAACGTTTATAACGGAACGGGCGATTATTTGCAATTCGATACTATTAAAAACAATCGCACGAGTTATACCGTAAACCTTTTGACGGACGGGCGCAGACTTGTATTGGATACCGAAGCCGAGCAGTTCTCCGCTACCGTCAAAAGTATGCACGATAAAATCGTAACGCCTCCGTCTAAGAAG
The DNA here is from genome assembly GCA_048167245.1 of Christensenellales bacterium. GTDB lineage: Bacteria > Bacillota > Clostridia > Christensenellales > Pumilibacteraceae > RACS-047. The sequence goes on from DBEXQE010000168.1 coordinate 4,200, forward strand.
CCCGAGCATAATTTGGCTCTTAAAGGCGAGAACAACGTTTCCGCAGAGTTGAACGTTCCGTATATCGACGAGGGAGCGACGGGCAGTTTTACTTACGGCGGCGAAACATATATCGTCGATTTGAAAAAGCCCGCTCAAACGTATACGGAAAGCGGAGCTCAAACGATTGAGTACGCGTTCGGCGATAAGACCGTCAGCCGTACCGTTACCGTCGACGATACGACCGCGCCTACCGTTAAATTGGCGAACGGAACAAAGAAAACGAAAATATATTCGTCTGTCGACGCGAGCGGTATTTCGGTAGCTGTTTCGGACGTAACGGCGACGGACAATGCGGGTGCGCCTACCGTATCGATACAAGTCGCAACGGGGGGGGGTAGCTTTGAAGATTACGTGTCGGGACGTTCCTTTGACGTGGGCAATCATACGGTGCGCTATACGGCGACCGACGCGAACGGAAACTCGGATTATATCGACAGATATATAGTTGTTTCGGATAGCCCCGAGACTCCCGCAATAAGTCTTGAAAGTCAATATCTCGGAATCGCGAACCGCGGGCTTGTCGACATAATAAGCGCGACGGCGTGTTATCCCGTAAGCGTTAAAGCAATGTTCGGCGGAAAGGAAATACCGATCGAAAACGGTCAGTTTAATGCGGAAAACGACGGAGTTTATAAAATTATTTACGAATCGGGCGAAGTCGGGACCGATTATTATAAAAAATCCGAGTACGAAATCGCCGTGAGCGAGCTTGCGCTTAAAACAGAGAGCGCAAACCCCGCAACCGCTACGACAGAAGATACGGTGGCGCTCGAAAAACTCAGAACCGTAAGCGGTCTTTGCCAAGACGGCAAAGTTACGTTGAAAGTCGTTCTGGGCATTACCGACGTTACGTCAAGCGTTTTAAGCGGCTATAATTTCAAGGCGACGAAAGCGGGCGTTTATAAAATACGTTATGTTTATTCGGACGGCGGCAAGGAATACGTTTATACCGACGAAATAACCGTAACAGACGCAACCGCGCCCGTTATAACGGAGATTTACTGCCCGACGGGAAATATCGAACAGGGCGGGTTCGTAAGACTTTTGTATAAGGCAACGGACAACTGCGACGGAAATATCGCGCCCGTTATAACCGTAACTCCGCCAAGCGGCGAGCCGACCGAAATTTCCGATAACGGTTTTATCGCCGTAAAACGCGGAAGCTATACGGTTAAGGTAACCGCCGAGGACGACGCGGGCAACAAAGCCGTCGAAATTACCAAAACCATAACGGTAGTCGATACGACCGCTCCCGTTATCGATGCGGACGGCATACCGACAAAAGGCATACTTAACGTAAAAGTACCGCTTACGGTTTTAATTACCGATAACGGCGGCGACGAGATCGTACCCGTTATAACCGTAACTTTCGGCGGCGAAACGGTCAGCGTCGAGAACGGCGGTTTCGTGCCGAAAAAGACAGGCGAGTACACCGTTACCGTAAACGCCGCGGACGCTTCCGGAAATAACGCCGCAGAGATCGTTAAGACTGTTACCGTGGAGGCGGACGTAACGAAACCCGTTATAACGGCGGTTAGCTGTCCCGAAACGGCAGAATGCGGCGACAACGTAACTTTGTCGTTTACCGTGTCCGACGACAGCGGAGAGAATATAACTCCCGTAATCAAAGTTACGTTCGGCGGCGAAGAAATAGCCGTAGACGCGGGCGGAAATTTCGTGCCGGAAAAGGCGGGCGAATATACGGTTACCGTAACGGCGATCGACCGCGCGGGCAACGAAGGAAAAATTACGAAAACGGTTACCGTTACGGAAAAGCAAACTCCCGTTGAACCGAGCGAGCCGTCCGATCCGAGCGAGCCGAGCGACTCCGACGACGGAAAAGACGACGAGAACGATAAAAGCGAGCCGTCCGAAACACCGAAGAAAGGCTGTAAAGGTTTTGTAAGCGCGGGAAACTTGGGAATAACCGTAGCGATAGGTTTCGTATTGTGCTCTTTGTCGGTTATATTGTTTGTTAAACGCAAACGCGATTGATAACCGAAAACTAATGAAAAACACCGTAAGTCAAGAAAACTTACGGTGTTTTTTTATGCGGATTTATCGGCTTTTCGGTTCGGTCATAATATGGCGCAACGCGTCGATATCCGACTTTTTTACGCCGATGTCCAACAGACAGCGTTCGATTTTTTCGCTCAAATCGTTTCCGTCGAACGACATTACGCGGTTTACATAGGTCATATTTTTAATCGAGCGCGACCCGCCTATATCGGCGAAATTCGAAAACAGATAATCTCGATACAGATCGGTATTTTTTACGCCGAGCAAACCGTTTATGAGATATGCGAACAAACCTGTTCGGTCGGTGCCTATATTGCAATGAAATATCAGCGGATAGTTTTTTTCGTCGGAAAGCACCGAGAAAAATTCGCGTATCGCAGGGTAATAGCTTTCGTTCGAAAGATAATCGAGTTCTCCGTTTTTCAGCCAGTCCATAGGTATGTTTCGGTACGCTACGCCGTCTCCGAGCGGGCTTGACGTAATGCCGCCCGTTTCGATATTATGTGCGTTCGGCATTCTCAAATCGATTTCGGTAACGATTTTAAGTTCGTTTTTCATAGCGTTTATGCCGTTTTCGGTAATTTCGATTTGTATCTCGTTCGTTTCGCTTTTGTTTAATCTTCCGCAACGGTATATCTTTCCCTGACGCACGCGATTTCCGTTCTCGGTTTTCCAACCGCCCAAGTCGCGCACGTTGGTTACTCCGTCTATGTACAAATTTCTCGGCGCGATATCGGCGGTGGTAAAGTTTGCCGTTTCCGACGTTTGCGAGCCTTTTTTCGTTTTCGCTTCTACGCGCCAGAAATACTTTGCGCCTATTTCGAGATTATAGACGTTTACGGCGTTTGCGTCGGCTTTGTATCTTATACAGTCGGTAAAATCTTCGTTTTTCGATATTTCGACCGTATAGTCGACTTTACGCGGAGTTTTTCCGTTTGCTGTAGCCGTCCATTCGAGCGATATCGGGGCGGGACGGCTCAGTTCGGCTTTTCCGTCGGCGAAAAGATCTATATTCGTATAATTCATATTCAAGTATTTGTTTTGAAGCGATGTGTGCATATCCGCGAATTCCGTATCTTTTTCGTTCGGACTTTTCAAATCGAATTTCCAATTTTTCGCCGTCGTGCAATCGGCAAAGCAAAGCGTCAAGCAAACTATGACGGAGATTGCGGCGATTTTCTTCGTAAACTTTTTAATTTCGATT
>DBEXQE010000169.1:0-2018 GCA_048167245.1 Christensenellales bacterium
TTTTGTAAGGATGATTTTAAGCGATTTCTCGACTTCGTGCCTTACGGCACTCCGCTCGAAATGACAACTATGAGTGTATCGCTCGCTTCGGTCGAAATGACATATGCCCAAGGCGGCGGAGAACGGTGCGGATTTTCGCAACAGTTGACGCGCAAGCGACGGAGTGTATTTTGACATACTCGACGGAGCGCGCGCGGCAAACGTAGCGGAAAGACGTGCCGTTATACGCCGCCGACCTAACAGTTCGGCAGGCTTGCCGCCGCAATACTCTGCCCCACTCTCTTATTCTTCTCATCGGGGAACAGGAACTTGATGTCTTTGAGTTCGGGGTATTCGTCGTTAAGCACTTTCTTTGCGTTTTCGACTATAAGGTCGCTCGCCTTGCCGCTCGTAACGCGACCCAAGATCATAAGGTTGTCGATCGCGTAGAAATTCGAGTACCATGCGATCGCGTAACCGAGATAGTATCCGATATTTTCGAAGATCTTTACAGCTCCCGCGTCGTCTTTTGCGAGCAAGCCCTGAATAACTTTGAGTTTTTCGGCGGGCGACAAGCCGTCTTCGAACTTAAATCCGTTCATTTCGGCAAGTTTGATAACGCCGTCCTGCGAGAAATATTTTACGCCGCAACCCTTGTCGCCGCTCCACTCGTCGACCATAGCCGTATCGTTAAGGTCCACGGGAACGAAAGCGAGTTCGTTGAGCCAGCCGTTTATGCGCCCTTCGGAATTTATATAGCCCGCGGCTTCGCTCGTGCCCATGGCTATGCCCAGAATGTTGTTTACGCCGAATTCCATTGCGCCCGCGAGAGCCGTTACGTCGCCGTCGTTAGCCACTACGATAGGCACGTTCCCGAACTCTTTCGCGCAGTTCAGATAAATATCTTTGCAGTGCTTGTCGAAGTCTTCCTTGCCGACCTTTATGAAAAGGCTCGCCGCCATGGCTCTGTTGTTTATATACACGCCCGCGCTCGAAACGCCTATCGCGTCCACTCTCGGCATTTTCTCCGCCGCGCGCTTCATGCTGTCCATGATCCCGTCGAAGTGATATTTAGGGGCGGAATTGAGTTTGGGGTTCCAGACCGTTTCGTCCGACCAGATAACTTTGCCGTCCACGACCGCGCTGACTTTTCTGTCGCTTCCGCCCGCGTCGAAACCTATGCGGCAACCTTTGAGCTGTCCCCCGATCTTCTGCGCCTTTTCGTTTGCGGCGGGAACTTTCTTATACTCCGTGGGAACGATCTCGAACTTCGATTCGTAAATGCCCGACATGAAATCCGCGTCGAACTCGCGCGCGCCGCCGTAACGGTATTCGTCCACAAGCCTGTTTTCCACGTACTTGCCCGCGCTTACGTACAGCTTGAAGCCGCCCGCTATCCAAAGCATCGACTTGAAAATTCTCTCCGCGATGCGGTAGTTGCGCTCGTCGTCTATGCCGTCCGCGAAGATCTCGAAGTCGAAACGCGTTTTAAGCCCGTCGTTGCGCTCCAAACAAAACGCCGCTTTCCGAGCCTTGCCCGACGCTTTCACTTCGTTTTCGAACTTGATAAATTCCGAACTCAAAGGTCTGAACTCTTTATCGATAAACATGTAACAAATCTCCCCGATTTTTTATTTTTTCTTTCGTAACCTTATTATATAACGCTCGGGAAAATTTGTCAATATTTTTTTAACTAAGTTAAAATAGGTAATAACGCGCGGCGAGCTTCGTCAGTTTTCGAAAGCCGCCAATAAGTTTTTCAACGCCGACTTTTGTTTAGACGTAAGACGCTTTATCATCCGTGAAAGCAAAACGTCGTCTTCGGTCTTTTCATCGTTCCCGCGGCTCTTTTCGAAATAGTCCCGTCCGAAAAGTTCGTCTATGCTTACGTTGAAAATTTCCGCGATTTTCAATATCGTTTCGCAATCGGGTTCGCTCGTTCCGTTTTCCCAGTTGCTCACGTTGCGTTGCACGTTTCCTATCTTTTCCGCCAGTTCCTTTTGCGTAATTTCCGATTCTTCGCGTAATTCTTTTATATA
>DBEXQE010000170.1:0-9209 GCA_048167245.1 Christensenellales bacterium
AAGACGAAGAAACGGAAAATGAATATCGGCTTGTGGGCGTAATGGTAATCGACGACGTTGATTACTATCTCGAAGGGGAGCGTTCGGAAGAACGGGAAAAAGCCGAGTCGGAAACGGAATTGAAGATCCGCGCCTATGCCGACAAAACGGATAAGACTTCTTACATTCAAATGGAACAGGAATATTCCGTCGAAGACGGCGAAACGGAAACCGAATATGTGTATTCCGTTTACGTAAACGGCGAACTGTTGGAACAAACCGCGGTCGAATTCGAAACGGAAAACAAGGACGGCAAAGTCGAAACAGAATATGAACTCGAATTCAGAAGCGGAGCGTCAAAGGGCAAATACGTTGTGGAGCGCGAGATAAAAGACAACAAATCCGAAATAAAAGTTAAATACGATATAGACGGAAAAACGGGCGTGTTCCATATTCGTGAAATTAAGGACGAAAGCGGAAATAAAAAATACGAATATACATTCGGCGATAATGAAATAATTGTTTTTTAATAAAAAAAAGCGCGGGCGAAACGAGCGTTATATGGAGCGAGTGAAAATCGGTTTACTTCCGTTCGCAAACGTGCTATAATTTCACTTTGGAATAATGCGAAAGGAAGTATCCGTAAAATGGACATTACGAAAATAGACAAAAATTTTTTAAGCGGCGCGGTAGACGCGGACGGGATTAAGCGTTATTCGATCCCGAACGGAAATTTCGACCTGTACGGCGTGTTTCACGACGGGGAACGGTTTTTGCGCATGCCGAAAGATATCGCCGAAAAAACGAGCGAAGGCGTAGCGTATCTTAATAAAAACACCGCGGGCGGACGCGTAAAGTTTTCGACCGATTCGGAAAAGATAGAGATCGCGGCGACGTACGAATACTTGAATATAATGTCGCACATGCCGCTCTCGGGTTCGAGCGGGTTCGTTCTCATCGACGAAACGGATGAAAAAGATCCGAGATTTGCGGGCGCGTTCTTCCCCGCTTCGGCTAACAAAAACGGCTTTTCGATCTGCAAAGTCGTAAATACCGAAAAGACTATGCGGAATTACGTTCTGTATATGCCGCTGTATAACGACGTGAAAACCTTGACGATAGGCGTAGACGGAAACGCCGCCGTAGCGCGCGGCAAGGAATATAAAAATATAAAGCCCGTTTTGTACTACGGTTCGTCGATAACGCAAGGCGGTTGCGCGAGCCGTCCCGACACCTGCTACGAAGCCGTTATCTCGCTGTGGAACGACGCGGACTACATAAATCTCGGATTCAGCGGCAACGGCAAGAGCGAACAGATCATGGCGGACTATCTGAGCGGCATCGATTGCAGCGTTTTCGTGTGCGACTACGACTACAACGCGCCGAGCGCCGAACATCTCGAAAAGACGCATTACAACCTTTACGAAACGTTCCGCAAAAAGCAGAAGGACACGCCGATAATTTTCATATCGCGTCCGAACCCCGAATACGACAACGTGAATTTCAACAACGCCGAGCGGTATAAGGTGATCGAACAAACGTATCTTACGGCGCGCGCGAACGGAGATAAAAACGTGTACCTGATAAACGGTTACGAGCTTTACGGAGAAGAAGACAGACTGCTCTGCGCGGTGGACAGTTGCCACCCGACCGACCGCGGTTTCTACCTTATGGCTAAACGCATCTGGAAAACAATGAAAGATCTCATATAAAAACAAAAGCGGCTTCCCGAACGAAAGCCGTTTTTTTTATTCGTTTACGAATTTTTTGATTATGTCGAACAGATCGCCCGTTATTACGTGTTCTATCCGGCACGCGTTGTCCTCCGCGGTGTCGGGCGGAGCGCCCATTTTGACGAACGCGGCGGTGATAACTCTGTGGCGCTCGAAAACTTCTTCCGCGCGCTTTTTCCCGCTCTCGGTAAGCGATATTTCGCCGCCCGGACCGAACGTTATGTAGCCGCGCTCTTTTAACAGATTCACGCCGCGCGACACGCTCGACTTCGCGTAGTCGAGTTTGTCGACTATATCGACCGAGCGCACGACGGACTTCTGCATTTTGAGCAAAAGGATCGTTTCGAGATACATTTCTTCCGATTCGCGTATTTCCATAGCCGATTACTTCCCCTTTTTATTATGATCTCAGAAAGCACAGTCGCGTTGCAGACGGGCAACAGGCGGCACGGCGGCGAGCGAGTGTACTTCGGCGTACTCGACCGAGCCGACGTGGCGCACGTAGCCCGTATGCGGCGATGAATGTGCTTTCGTCATTCTCCTTTATTATCGCGTTTCCACGCCCTGCTACACCTGTCCACAAGCTCTTTTTTCGCGTTGCCCTGCTCGAACAGGCTCAGGAGCTTTTCGTTGTCGCCGCTTTTGAGCACGTCGGAAAATTCCTGCAAGCGCTCTATGAACGGGTCCAGAACGTTTATAACGTTTTCGGCGTTTTCGGTCAGCAGTTCTTCCCACATTTTCGGGTTCATTCTCGCCACGCGCGACAGGTCGCGGAAACTGCCCGCCGAATATCCGTCGTGTTCTTCCGCAACGGGCGTATTTATATAGCACGAAGATATCACGTGCGCGAGTTGCGAAGTATACGCTATTATGCGGTCGTGCTCTTCCGCCGTTGTGATCTTCACGAAATCGAAACCCAAGTCGAAAAACAGTTTTTTGAGATCCGCAACAGTACCGAGTTCGGCTTTTACTGGTACAAACAGAGCCGACGCGCGCTCGAACATCGTCGCCGACGCATGGCTTATGCCCGAGTATTCCCTGCCCGCCATGGGGTGCGTCGAGATGAATTCGAGTTTCGGAAACTTCGCGCTGAGCTCGCGCATTTTGCCGACCATCGAGATCTTATTGCCCGCTATGTCGATAACGAGCGCCCCGTCTTTCAGTTTGGGGCAAGCCTTTTCCATTTCTTCGCGGGCGGCTCGCGGCGAAAGCGCGAATACGATAATATCCGTATCGCCTATATTCGCGTCCGTAAGTTCGCCCGAAACGGCGCCCACAAGCTCGGCTTTCAGCATGGCGTCGGTAGATATATCCGCGCCGTATACTTTATGATCCGTGTATTTAAGCAGGGCTTTGCCGAAACTGCCTCCCATAAGCCCCAATCCGACTATTCCTACGTTCATTTTCTCTTTTTACCTACGACGGGCAGAACGGTATCGACTTTTTTCACGAGCGTCGCGAAATCGTCGGGGCGAATACATTGCGCCGCGTCGCAAAGCGCTTTTTCGGGCGCGTTGTGGACTTCTATTATAAGACCGTCCACGCCCGCTCCGACAGCCGCGAGCGACATCGGTTCCACGAGCCTTGCCATGCCCGAAGCGTGGCTCGGATCGGCGATAACGGGCAGATGCGTCAATTCATGCAGAAGCGGAACAGCCGACAGATCGAGCGTGTTGCGCGTGTAGTGTTCGAACGTTCTTATCCCGCGCTCGCACAGCACGACGTTTTCGTTGCCTTCGGACATAATATATTCCGCGCTCATCAGAAGTTCTTCTATCGTAGCCGCCATACCGCGCTTCAACAGTATCGGCTTTTTCGTTTTTCCGAGTTCTTTCAGCAGTTCGAAGTTCTGCATATTCCGCGCGCCGACCTGTATCATATCGACGTCCGCGAACAGATCGAGCTGATTTATAGCCATTATCTCGGTAACGATCGGTATCTTGACCGCCTTTGCCGCGTCGAGCAACATTTTAAGCCCTTTTTCGCGCAGTCCCTGGAACGAGTACGGCGAAGTGCGGGGCTTGAACGCGCCGCCGCGCAGGATAGCCGCGCCCGCCTTTTTCACGCTCTCGGCGACCGAGAATATCTGTTCTTCGCTCTCGACGGAACACGGTCCCGCGATAAGCGCGAAGTTGCCGCCGCCGATATTTACGCCGCCCACGTTAACGACCGTGTCGAGCGGGTGGAATTTGCGGTTGGCTTTTTTATACGGCTCGGAAATGCGCTTGACCGCCTGAACTATGTCTATCGAGCGCACGAGATCTATATCGACTTTGCTCGTATCGCCGACAAGTCCCAGAACGGTCGTGTTCTCGCCGCGGCTCAGATGGATATCGAGTCCGAGATTTTTTATCCAATCGGTGAGTTTTTCGAATTTTTCTTTATCGCAATCGTTGTTTAATATAAGTATCATGATCTTCTATTCTTCTTTGTTTTTGTCCGCAACGTCAGTTACGGCAGAGTTTTGTACTACGCTTTCCGCGTCCGTTTTATCCTGCGGCATATCCGACTCTAAGGCGTACCCCCCCCCGTTGTTTTCCGCACTGTCGGAAACGGCGACGGGCTTTTTGCGCTTGAACCACTTGCCGAAATAGCCGAGTTGGAACAGTATGAGCACAGCCATATAAACGGCTATCACGCCCGCTACCCACCATATATTATTGCCGTTCGGCGCTTGCGCGATGAGTAGCAACAGCGGGAAACCGAGAATTATAGCGCCCGTGGAACCGATCACGAGATCGTTGGCGGCGGGCGTCGCGAACTCTCGGTCGATCTCTCTCAAAAGTATCATACCGTTGCTTATCGTACCCGTTAACATTCCGTACATTGCAACGAACGCTTCGTCCTTGTAGTCCTTGTATATCCTGTTGCACATAAAGCGCAGGTAGAATATACTGCCCGCTCCGCCCGCAGTGCTCAGAAGTATAACGGGGATCCAAAGTTTTCCGAGCGCCATGACCGATATGAGAGCGAGCGCCGCCGCTATCGAAATATCAAACGCCGCGCCCGAAATGCGGTTCATCATATAGCTGTTCGGGTACTTGCGTTTCATTATGCCCTTGTTCACGAACTTGCGCATTACCGTTTTCGCAAGCAGCGCGAGAGCGACGGCTATCATAAAGCTGAAACCCCATACGGTCGGGATAAGGTCTATCAAAAACTTGACTTTCGTCGCGCGGAAAATGACTTCGAGCAGTACGACCACGCCTATCGTCAGAAGGTAGACCGCGCCGACCATACATATCTGCAACGTGAATTTGTCGATGGACTCCGACAGCGGCACTTCGTTCGGTTCTTCGATCACTTGATTGAGCGTCTGCCCGCTCATGGGATAATCGTCGCGCTTGAACTTTACGCCGCGCTTTTTGGCTATGCGGTTGATTATCACAACGCCTGCGATAGCCGCCCACAGAAAGCCGAACGCCGCTATCGTTATGCCGAAATTGCGACCTACGCCGGACTCTCCGTACGCCGAGAATATCCCAGCCGCGTCCCATATTCCGCCCGTGTTGCTCGCCTGATTAGGTCCCTGCCCGTATCCGAGCGGCAAAATGAGTCCTACGGCTTTATTCAGCGCGGGCATGAACGTTACGGCAAGCAAGACCGTTATGACTATTCCTATAAGCCCCTGAAATAAATACGTGCTTACGATAAGGCTTCCGCTCTTTGCGGCGGAAACGCGCGCGCGTTTCATGTCATCCTTGTCCGGCTCTTTCGCGTAGTCGTCTTTATCTCTTAAACACAGCGCGATGAAACCTATCGACAGGCAGTGGAAAACAAGCCCTTCGAGCGTCGCCGCAGAGAAGATATTGACCTTTGCCGTCGCCAAAACTATCTCTTTGATAACGAGCGCGATAAGTCCCGCTATGACGCACGTAGGCATAAGCGAGCGCCTTAAAAACGGTATTTTCCGCCTGAGTGTGTTAGCGACGAGCATCAAAAGACAAATCGAGCAAACGGTTATAACGCCGAAAGAAAGATTTTCGTTAGTCAGGTCGATGTAATCGCCGACCGCGCTCAAAAAATCAATACCCAAAATAATCGTCCTCCGTCTTTTTTATTCCGTGCATAAGGTGATATCCGCAAGCCATATACTTGAACACGTTCGTTCTCTCCCTTGCTTCTATCATGTACATTTTGCCGTCCTGCATATAAATTTGAAGTTTGCGTATACCGTGAATGGCTATATCCGTTATCTCCGACAGCGGGAACGCGTGTTCGCCCGCAACTATCCTGTCGTTGTATAAAGCCACGCTCCCAGTACCGAGCAAACGCTGTTTTTTCGCGCGCTCGCAGATATTTATCTTTACGCCGTCGTCCGAAAAAACGGGCTTTTCCGAATATTCGGAGTAATCTTTTTCCTTTATCCGACTAAGCTGGATCTTGCTCCATTCGAGTATCGTTTCGGGCAACTTGTCCGCGTTTTCGACTTTTTCGAAGCGTCCGTAATCGTCCAAGCGCACTCTCGCGCCGCAGTCCGCGCAGTAAAACTCGTTCCCGTCGCTGTGCAGACCCGTAAAACTTCCGCACTCGGGACAGGCGAACAGCGCCGTTTCGAGATACTCGGCTTTCTTCTTGCCCTTGAACGCTATCTTCTTTTTCGCGTTGTACTCGTATTCGTCGAACGAGATCCCGCGGGAAATGGCGTCGTTTATCTCCTGCTCCGTCATGTTCTCCATGTCGGCTGGCGAAATTATCTTCGTAACCGCCGCCGTCATCTTTCCCTTGCTCGTCTTTTTGCGCCACCGCGGATCCGTGTTGAAACCGCCGCGTATGTTGACTATCACGAGCGGGACTTTCAGCTTTTTGGCGAGCTTGCCTATCGTGGGCTTGAAATAGCCCGTTTCGCCGAAAAACGTGCGATTGCCTTCGGGGAATATGCCGACCGCGCCGCCGTCTTTTATAACGGTCATTATGTTCTTTATCGCGGACGGATCGGACGAACCTTTCGCTATGGGTATCGACTGAGCGAGCAGGTGCAACACGGTTCGGTTGAATTTGCCACGGAACAGACTGTCGCTCGCGACGAAATTTATAGCGAACTTAAAGCCTATGCCGACTATGAACTGATCGTGTACGGTCGTATGGTTCGAAACTATGATGCAGGGGCGCTTTACGTACTTCGAAACGGTCCTGTCGAATTTAAGCCCGTACTTGAAAAACAGAAACGGTCTGAAAAACGCTCTCAGTAAAAAGAATATGAAGTTGTTCGCTCTCTTGAATTTCGCCATAACGTAAGACCGTATAAAAAAACTACGCTTAATTTTAACACCTATAAGCGTAGTTTGTCAATCGTTCGGCGTTGCGTACTCCCGTTTTTTGAGCTGACGGCGGTATCTGCGCGTGAAAATATCGCGTCCGCTCTCCTGCTCTATCTTCTCTTTCATTGCGGCGTGGACGTCGTTTTTGAGTTTTTCGACAGCCGCGGGTTCGGGCAGATCCTTATCGGGATAAACGGCGGGCAGGTACGTCAGTTTCAATCTGTACTTTTTCTTTTTAAGCGACTTGTGGACTATCCGCATGGTTATGACGGCGGGCAGAACGGGCGCGCCGTTCTTTACCGCAAACGAGAACGCGCCTTTTTTGAACGGGCGCAGATCGCGGTAATGATGCCACATGGAGCCTTCGGGCATAAACGCGACGGCTTTGTCTTTTTGCAGAAGTTCGTTTATAACTTCGTTGAACAACCGCATCCCGCCCAGATCCGTTGGGATCGGTATCGCCCCGAGCATCTTTATGAGTCCGCCCAGAACGGGTATGCGGAAGTTGTCGGGTATCGAAGTTATGTACAGCATGCGCGGCATAAAGCGTATCGTAAACAGCGTTACGTCGATAACGTGGCAATGGTTGGCGACGACAACGGCGCGTTTTTTCATCGCTCGCTTGTTCTTTTTCCCGCACGTTTTAAGTCTGAACGCAAAAAAGTAAACGACGGATAAGACCGCCGTTACGATTATGCGCAAAAGATAACAGAAAACTCTGTAAAATACGTTTTTCTTTACGAGCTGACTTTTTTTCGTTATCTTTTTTATCTTGCCCTTGTGCGGCATGCTGAGCGTGTGCGCGCTCGTGTCGTCGGGGCGTTCGATACCGTCCGCGTCGATCATCTGAACACTTTTTCCGCTTCGGGCAATTCGCTGTTTATGTATTCGTCGAGATAATCGGGCTGACCGTATTTGAGCGCGAGTTCCTGATACTCTATCTTGCGCTTGTAATACTTTTTGATATCCTTTTCGGTAAGCTCCGAAAGATAATTCTTTTCAAGCTCTATGTTTTCGAGACGCTTTACGTTTTCTTCGATCACGCCTTGGAACACCTGCTCCAACATTCGGACGCAGTTATCGAGCCTGTAATTATTCGCGAATTCCAGATATTCTTCCGACATTTCGGCTTTGCGCTCGGGGTGTTCTATGAACCAGTCTATTTTTTCGGCAAGCTGATCGGAGTCGCCGTTGCGGAACAGATTTTCTTCGTGCAAAGCGAACTGCTTGGTAGCGCTCATGTACGCGTCGGAAATGACCGGCACGAGTCCGCAGACGAACGCTTCCATGCAGGCGATGGCTTCGGATTCTATCTCGGAAGTGTGAACGTACAGATCGCAGTAATTTATCGTTTTTATGAGTTCGTCTCTGTCGCAAAATCTGATATCGACGGGATTTTTAAGCACTTTATCCGACAGCTTTCTGAGTTTTTTCTCGCACGACCCCCTGCCGCACAAAACGACCTGGATCTTTTCGTTGTACTTCGATTTGCCGACGGCTTCCAATAAAACGTCCTGCCGCTTCTCGGGGCAAAGTCTGCCGCTCATGAGTATAAGATACTTGTCTCGATACTTTTCCGGTCTTTCGGACGGCATTTTTTTGAACGCGTCGTTAACGCCGTTCGAGATCGCGTGGATCTCCGACTTATAGCCGTGTTCTATGAGCAGCTTTTTCATGTTTTCGCTCGGCGCGTGAATATGCGCGAACCTGTCGAAAAACTTCTTGTAGTGCCTGTACAGCCATTCGTTGAAAAATTTGCTCTTGCCGAGTCCCAATCCTATGTTATACGAAACGTTCTCCGGCTGAAAATGAAAAGCCGCCGTGGACGGGACGCCCAATCTGTCGGCTATCGTTTTGCCGACCTGAGCCAATTTGAACTGTATGAAAAAATGGACTATATCCGCGCCGCGGATAGCTTCTTCGAGAATTTTTTCGTCGGGCTTCGCGAGCGCCATTCCGTTAGAACGTATTATTTTTGTGATTATCGGGTACTTTCTTTCTTTCGTTACGTAAACGTTTTCTTCATCCGTAGGGATACACGTTACTATTCTTACGGTATGACCGTGTTCGCGCATTTTTTCGGCAAAATAGCGCGCCGTCGCCGTCGTGCCGTTATTCATTATGCCGTATTGATCCATAACGAACGTTATTATCATAAAAATTCTCCGTTGACCTGTCTATCGTAAGCGGGAAAAAAGAGTCCGCGCAAATATTCTTTCGTCGTTTATTTTACTTT
>DBEXQE010000171.1:0-2476 GCA_048167245.1 Christensenellales bacterium
TGTACACTCTGTCTTTGCTGTCCGACAAATACAGCCTAAGTCTTACGAACATATTGTCTATGCTTTTCTTGTCTATCTTGCCGAGTCTTCGGTATCTTAGCTTTCCGTCTTTATTCTTGTATTTCGGCTCTTTCTCCCAAAACACAAAGTGAACGTGCAAGTGGTGCGGTCTGTCCAAGTGCAACGCGCACATCAAGTCCACGTTATCCTTATGGAATTTAGCGTCCGCAAGAAACTTCGGAAACGTGCGCTTTATAAGCTCGATACATTTTTCGGGGCAATCTATTTTGTGCGACTGTTGCTCGTCGATCGAAATAAATCCGTGAAATATATACCCTTTGTTTTCTTTGAGCCGCGCTTTCATTTCATCAACTTGTTCCTGCGAAATCATACCCTTGTCGTTAAATACGCCCGTATTTTTTTGCAGATATTCGAGCGCGGTGCGCTTTCCCGTACGCTTGCCTTCCGTCGTAATGTAATCCAACACGTTTTTATTGCCCGTCATATCATAGAAAGCTCGCTTGTCTGCATGGGCATTTATATCTTCCGCGCTTGCGCCTTTCGGCAACTTATGTGGCGTGTATTGTATATTGAATACAACGGGTTGATCGCTTATAATTCATCACCTCCGCATTTTCTTTAAGCCCTCCAATTCATACTCGTAAAGATAGTCGGGCGTATCGCTTATAACCCCGTTTTCGAAGTTTTCCGCGTCCACACGACAGTCCTTATATTCAAGACACTTGCCGTGGAACAGCGACGATAAAATAGACTTGTTGATTGTTACGTTGATTACCGTTTCTTTCAACAGGCGTATCATCGTCTGAAAATGTTTGTCTTCCAAACGGTTTATCTTCCGATCCGACGGCGGTGCGGTTTCTTCCGACAGCTCTGTCTCTCCGAACAGTTTTTCGCAGAGAATCGGCAAGCCGTAGAACAGCGCGTCGTTTACTACCTGATTAAAGCTCTTGTATTCGGGTAGTTCCAATACGCGGTCTATTTGCCTATTCGTTTCTTCGTCCGTAATGCGGATATGCTTTTCTACACCGATTTTCTCTTTCTTTTCTGCCAAGTTATGACCTCCGAGTGTCGCAGACACGCAAAAGTGGGTTTCCCACTTTTTGCCGCTCGACGGCGGGATTTATCCCACCTTCCTTATCCTGCTTGTGTTTTTTCTTAAAAGTATCCCACTCCCCGCTATTTCCCGCGTTTAAGTTACGGTTCTCCATACGCTATTTCCGGTTTAACTTTATCTATCCGCTCTTTCGCTTTTTCAAGGTATTTCGCGTTTAAGTCTATCCCTATAAATTCTCTGCCGAGCCGCTTCGATACCGCGCCCGTCGTACCGCTACCGAAGAACGGATCCAATACAACGCCGCCCGCTTTGCTCCCTGCAAGTATACACGGTTCTATTAGCTTTTCGGGAAACATAGCAAAATGCTCGTCCATTTTATATGTGTTCGTACTCACTTCCCATACGTCTCGCTTGCGTCTGAACTGCCCATCGAAATCCGAAAAATCTTCTCTAACCTGCGTTATACCTTGCCGACCGACGTACTTACTGTTCGCGCTTCTGCCGCGTTTGTATCTTTCCTTGCTTACTTCTTTCAAGGGTTCTTGTATCGCCTTGTAATCGAAGTAATACCGACGCGATTTTGCAAGTAAGAATATATGCTCATACGTTTTCGTCGGGCGGTCTTTCGCGCTTTCGGGCAGACAATTCGTCTTGTACCAAATGACGTCCGAGCGAAGATACCAACCGCGTTCCCGAAGTGCAAATGCGAGCATCCAAGGGATACCTATCATATCTTTCGGCTTTATTCCGTTCCAAGATTTAGGAACTTCATAAATACGGTTTTGCAGATCGAATACGTCTTTGTTTTTGCCGTCGGCGGCTAAGGTCATAGGACCCTTGCCGCTCCCCGCATAGCTGTCGCCTATATTAAGCCACAGCGTACCGTCTTTCGCAAGCACACGCCTGACCTCGTCAAACACGTCTGCAAGCCGCGCTATGTATTCTTCGGGCGATTGCTCGATTCCTATCTGCCCGTCATCTCCATAGTCTCGCAAGCCGTAATACGGCGGACTCGTTACGCACATATTTACGCTTTCGTCGGCAAGGTTTTTAAGCACTTCCGCCGCATCGCCGCATAAAATTTTACTCACTGTCCGAACTGTCCTTTTTCGCCGTGCTTGCGACCAAGACGCTCCCGACTATAACGCCGATCTCCTTTTCACGGCGTCTCGTTTCATTGCGTTTGTCCGCGCCCTTTTTGCCGTTTACGCTGTTCATTTCCGATACGTCCAACTCCCGTTTAACGTAAACGAATAAGCCTTTGAGATATTCGTCCTGCGTTACAAACGGCTTGCTTTCGTAACAGTAGGCGCATACACCTTTTATGAACTCACCTGCCTGACTATCCGTCAAGTCTTTTATAACATCGTAATACTCTCTCTTAAATTTTAATTTTTTCAT
>DBEXQE010000172.1:0-3622 GCA_048167245.1 Christensenellales bacterium
ATAACGCTCAAACGCTACGCACACTCGATGTTAGAGCATAAAACCGAGATGATGAACAGATTAGGAAAACTGTTTTTATAATAAAAAACGACTTTCGCAGCTAATAAAAAATGTACATAAAAAAGCCCTATGTTTTCATAGAGCTTACAAAGAAAGTATTCGTATTTTAAGCGATGATTTTTTCCGTTGACTACCGCTTTTTACTGTGCTATCGTCAGCCACCACGAAAGGCAAAAAAATTTAGGAAATTTTTACAACTTTGCTTGACTTCGGGGGGGGCATGTTAATATATTCGTAGCCTAAATAATTATAGGCTGAGGGTATTATATCATAGCACCTCGCAACTGTATCTACTGAGTTTTAACGCTGGGGGGGGGCATGCTAAAATAAGGTATCAAACTTATAAGGAGAAAGAAACAATGAGAAGAAGCAAAGTTGTGTTGGGACTTGTCGCGGCGGCGCTGTCGGCGGTCATGCTCGTCGGTTGCGCGGGCGGAGCGGCGAAAGTAGGCAAAAAGTACGACGCCGTACTTTACGCCGTGAACGAGTACGCGATAGTCGTGAACAAAGACGAAGTTTGTCTGTACAAAAACGACAAACAGTTGAGCACGGGGTATAAGAACGATAAGCGCAAATTCGTATCTATCGAACCGATCGAAGCCGAAACGGCGGACGGCAAAACGGTACGCGGTTACAGCGATTACTTTTTAGCAAAGTATACCGACGGAAATCACTGTTTGCTTGACGGCGACGGTTCGAGAACGCCTGTCGAAGCCGCTAAAATAACAAAGGCTTTTGTAGACGAACAGGCAGACGAGAGCGGACTTATGCCGAGTTACACTGCCGTTGCTTTCGAAGGAGAGAACCAAAACGGCGATACGATCCTTATTAAGACCAACGGGTATAGGACAGGCGTTTCCATTAGCGGCGGGGTTACCGAAGGCGACGGCTCGAAATCTTTCGATTATCTCGGCAACGAATTATTTCTCGCAAAAGTGCGCGTAAACGGAAAGATGCTTGACTATATTATCGACAAAGAAGGCAATACGGTAGTGTCTGCCGCCACCGAGACCGATCGGATAGAAACGCATAAATTCGGCGATAACTTGGCATTTACGTATACGCACGCGATCGGCGACGACGAGAGCAAGACCGCGCTCTACGTAAACAAAACGAAGATCGAAGACGACGTGCTCGGCGCGGATTCGATATGCGGCAAACTAGTTTACTCGAAAAAGATCGACGAAACCGTCTCCGTGTACTACGTAGGCGAAGACGGCAAGTCGAATAAGATAGATTACGAGATAGACTTCGAGGGCGGCTCGTATATAAGCGGCGGCAAGATATACAACGTAGTTTCGAACGGCGCGGACGGCGAAGACGAAAAGTTCGGTATACGCGAACTCGGCGGATCCGCTCCGAGCGCCTGGTACGACGATATCAAGATAAACTTTACCGACTTCGACGAAGAAACTTTCGAAACGGTCGGCACGGTAACGTTCGTAAACGGCGAAACGTATAAGGTGGCGAACTTTGCGCAAGAGACTCTCGCTACTCTCGACAAAGCGCCCGAAGATATCAGGTACGAAGAATATTTCGACGGCAGTTATTCGCTGATGATCCTTGCGGGCGACACAGTTTCGTTCGACGTCAAAGGCAAGAAATCGAGCAAACAGGTGGACGGCGGCGCGACTTTGTACGACGATATGTTCGTCGTGTCCGGCAACAAGATCGCTACGGCATATACGCACGATATAGCGATAGACGAAGAAGACGGACTTACTTACGACAGCGCTCGCGATTGCTATAACGTAAAGAAAGGCAATAACACAGCCTGTATTCCGGCGTCGCAAATGAAATTTTACGGCAACGGCGTGGTAGAATCTTGGGTCAATTGGGCGAGAGGAGAAGTCAGGATAGTAAGCAGAGAAACGGTCGTTCCGTTCGATGCCGATATAGACCTTTCCGATAAAACGGCGCGAGAAAAAGCAAAGCGCGAACAAGCTCTCGAATTTATAGTTTTGTCGGCGACTGTCGAGAACGAGTCTGCGGGGAACCGGTCCGAATACGAACGTGTCGTTATCCTGTTCGGCAGGGAAGGCGAACAGTATAAGTGGACAGGGGAAACGGGTTATGTTTCCGCCGAAGTTTTCGACGTCAAGAAAGATATGTTCCGCGTCGCTTGGACGAGAAAGAACGGAACTATCGATATCGCGACGTTGGAAAGAGAAAACGACGGATTGACGCAAGGCACAACGTATCATTACCAAAACGTGAAGATCGTAACCGACGCGATCGGCAACTCGTATATAGTAAGCGAAGAAAGCGGCAAAAACGCGATCTACGGCGCGGACGGGACGCTGCTTCTTTCGCCCAAATACAAAGTGGCGGATATGGAAGGCGAGTATCAGATAGCCAACGGTATCGCGATAGTCGAAAAAGGCGACTATTACGGCGTAGTCAAACTCGGCAAAACGTCGAAGAAAACAAAACTCATAAAGAAGTTCGAGTACAGGATATGCGCGCTCGTTCCCACTATGACGGGAGAATTTACCTGCTCGAAACTCGGCGAGCCCTATACGCTTTGCAACGCCGACGGAAAGACGGTCGCAAAGAATATAATAGGTTTCGAGATCGCCGATATGAGCGACGCTTACAGACTCGGCGGCGCATTCGGCGGAAAAGAAAAGGACCGCGAATACAAAGTAGCGCAGATAATAGCCGATTTCAGCGACGGCAAGTCCGCCGTCATAACGTTCTCGCTGAAAGGAAGCGATATGAATTACTCGCTCAATAGAGAAATTCTCGGTTAAGATCCGTGATTGTGAACGTTAACGAAAAAACGACCCCGAAAGTCCGTCGGACTTTCGGGGTTCTTTTGTAAATACGATGAATTTTTTAACAGATCTGATCTATGCGGCATTTTTCGCAAAGCGGGCAGGACGCGACGAATTCGGCGGTCGATTTCTTCATTTCTTCGAACGACTTTCCGTAGAAGTACAGAGCCGTTTCGCGCGAGCCTTGCCAATAGCTGAAAAATCCGTAATTTTCTCCGAGCAGTTTCAAGAACTCGTCAACGACCGCGTCGATATCGTAGTTCTTGTACGTTTCTTCGGGCAGGTCGGTGCCGTTGAGAAATACAGCCATACACTCCAATTCGCCGAGCGGTATCTCGTCTCCGCTGTCGTCGAATATGAGCGAACTTCCCTTCGGGAGCGGAATTGCCGACAGTATCGAAATGAGCTTTTCTTTTACGTCCTTGACGCAGTCTATTTCTATATCGCAACTTTCGGGCACGCCGTCCTTAGCCAAAAGAGTTCCGCCGCCGACCACTTTGCCGGCTTTCGCGCGACGCAACATTTCGTCTATGGGTTCGGCATAATATTTTTCTCTGTGTTTGGGTTGAAACCGTGCGTTTATATGGAGCGTAAGCATTGCGTATTTTTTTCCGAACAAGCCCATGTAGCTACGTCCTCCGATACCTTGTTGATTATATTATAACTTTTTATCGGTGTTAAGTCAACAGAATAAATCAAAAAACTCGCGCGGGGCGTAAAACATTTCGCGGAGCGCGGGATGGGAGTTCGGAAAATTTTGTTAATTTTAGCTCCGTTTTATGATA
>DBEXQE010000173.1:0-1719 GCA_048167245.1 Christensenellales bacterium
CTCGCTATCCCGCAGGACGCAAGATATTTGTTTATTCGCATTTTGCTGACCAAACCTTTTATGTTATCGGATGCTCGGTCGAGTAAGTTCAATCGGTCCAGTTATCTACTATTTCACCCAACAGATCGCTTACGGACCTCGACTTCGCATCTTCTATCATAAAGAGTTTTTCTTCAAAAAGCAACTCATTTTGCAGATAAATTTTAATTTTTCCGACTTCCGCCCCGATTTTCTGCGGCGCTTTAACGCTTTTAAGGTCGCTCAGCTCGTAGCGCACGAGTTCTTTTTCGCCGTTTTTGAGCGGATACGTAACGGGTCCTATGCTTCCGACGTCCGTTTTTTCGTCGCGGCAACCTGCTACGCTTATCTCGCCGGTTTTTTGACCCGCCGACAAAATTTCCGTCATCTTGTATTCTTTGAACGCGCTCTCCATTTTGCTCGCGCATTCTTCGAACATCGGTCCGCAGTTCAGAACGGCGCAGACGACCTGCATGCCGTCGCGGGTAGCAGACGAAACAAAGCACCTGCCCGCTTTTTTCGTGTAACCCGTCTTTACTCCGTCGCAACCTTCGAACGAAGTCAAGAGCTTGTTTTTGTTCACTATAACGCGCTTATATTCGCGACCTTTCCACGGCGTTGTGTGTTTTTTGGTTTTAACTATCTCCGCGAACGTGGGATCTTTCAGCGCGTAGGACGAGATGAGCGCCAGGTCGTACGCCGTCGTATAGTGGTCGTCGTGGTGCAGTCCGTGCGGCGTTACGAAGTGGGATTCTTTCGCTCCTATTCGCTTTGCCGTATCGTTCATAAGCTCCGCGAACTTATCCTTACTGCCCGCCGTCAGAATGGCGAGAGCTTCGGCGCAATCGTTGCCCGACTGCAACATAAGCCCGTACAGAAGATCCCTTACCGAAAGTTCTTCGCCCTTTTCCAAATAGATCGACGAGCCTTCTACGCCGACTGCCGCGTCGGGTATCCTGCGGACGGTATCGAGATTTTCGGTATTTTCGATAACCGTTATCGCCGTTAAAATTTTGGTCGTGCTTGCCATGGGGCGCTTGACGTGCGCGTTCTTTTCGTAAAGCACGCGTCCCGTGGACGTTTCGAGCAGAGCCATGCACTCCGCGCTCGAACTTGCCTGTTCGGCGCTCGCGGAAACGGGCGTCTTGCCGAACGCCGTTACAGCCGAACACGCAAGCGCGGCAAGGCTTGCCGCCGCCAACAATAAAATCGTTTTTTTCTTCATTGAAAATATCTCCGTATGTTAAACCATGAAAAGCGTAGTCGCGCCGCAGACAGGCAACAGTTGACGCGTTCGCGAGCGGCGCGTAAAAAGACGCTTTTCACTTCTTATCGTCCTTACCGCCGTTTTCCAGCAAATTCGCGACCACGTCGGGAATAAGATTCAGTATCTTATCGAACATACTCTTGTCGTCCACGCCCACGAGCTTCACGCTCTTACCGTCGCTTACGAGAAAACCTACCGGCGAAACGGAAACGCCCGCTCCGCTCCCGCCCGCGAACGGATACTCCGTGTAATTCTGCCGCGACATGTCGCTGTACTCGCCGCCGCCGGTCAGAAATCCCATTGTTACTTTGCTGATCGGTATTATGCTCACTCCGTCGTTCGTCGTTACGGGACTGCCTATAACGGTGTCCGCGTCGACGAGCGTGCGGATCTTCGTAAAAGCGTTGTCTACTATTCTTTCAATCGGATGCTCC
>DBEXQE010000174.1:0-4451 GCA_048167245.1 Christensenellales bacterium
GACGTTATTTTAGGCTACTATGACGAAAAAGGCAAACTATTGTGTCGCGGCAAAGTATATCTCGGAATAAGCAAGACCGACCGCAAAATAATTAAGAGCTTTGCGAAAAGCAATACGGTCAAAAAACCGTGGTTTGATAAATATAAAGACGCAATATGGATAAAGCCCGAACTCGTCGGTACCGCGCACTTTATGCACGAAACCGAAAGCGGCGGTATGCGTCAACCCGTATGGAAAGGCTTGCGAGACGATAAATAATATTTATTTATAAGTTTTTACGCATACTACGAGTATGCGGACAATATTGCACAGCGATCTGAATAATTTTTACGCGTCTGTCGAGTGTTTGAAAAATCCCGAAATAAGGGACAAGCCCGTCGTGGTCGTCGGAAGCAAGGAAGACAGGCACGGCGTGGTGTTGGCAAAAAACGATATAGCTAAGCAGAAAGGCGTCAAGACGGGCGACGTTTATTGGAAAGCTAAGCAAAAATGTGGTCCGTCGCTCGTGGAAGTTCAGGCGGATTTTATTTCGTATCTGAATATGTCGAAAAAGGTACGTAAGATATATTCGGACTATACGGATCAGATTGAGACGTATGGCATTGACGAGTGTTGGCTCGACGTAACGCACAGCAAGATATTCGGAAGCGGCGAGCAGATAGCCGAAAAAATCCGCAACCGCGTGAAAAACGAACTCGGTTTGACTGTAAGCGTAGGCGTGAGCTGGAACAAGATTTTCGCAAAGCTCGGCTCGGATATGAAAAAGCCCGACGCAGTAACTATTATAACGCCCGAAAACTATAAAGAACTTGTGTGGACTTTGCCCGTCGAAGATTTATTGTACGTCGGCAAAGCGACAAAAACAAAGTTAAATAAAATAAATATCCGCACGATAGGCGAGCTTGCGAACTCCGACGAAAAGTTGCTCGAAAGTATTCTCGGCAAATGGGGCGAATATCTTTTTGCGTTTGCGAACGGGAACGACTTGTCGCCCGTAGTCAAGATCGGCGAAGAAGAAAACGTAAAGTCTATCGGCAACAGTCTTACGGTATACCGCGATCTGAAAGACAACGACGACGTGAAAATGATAATTTATCTTTTGGCGGATTCGGTAACGGTGAGAATGCGCGAGTCGGGCTTGAATCGGATACAGACGGTTCACGTTTTCGCGCGCGCCGCAGACCTTACGGGATATCGCAAGCAGGGCAGAACCAAACGCCCGACGGGAGATATCCGAGAGATAGGCGAGTTGGCGTTTAGATTGTTCAAAGAAGTCTACCCGTGGCGCGAGAACGTGCGCGGGCTTGGACTTTCCGTGAGCGATTTTTATTTCGGACCGCAGCAGATAGATATATTCGGCGACATCGAAAAAGACGCGAAACAGCGCTCTCTCGACGCGGCAATAGATAAACTCAGAAAGAAATACGGACACGACGTGATTCAACTCGCGGAAGTCTGTAAAGACCCGAAAATCCGCGCATTGGATATAAAGGGCGAACATACGATCCATCCGTACAGCTATTTTAGATGATTGCTGTGAGTTCGTACGGCAAAGAATATCTTTCGGAAAAAGAGTTCCAAGCGTTATATGAAGACAGAGGACATATTCTGCAAAGTTTGTATGACGATTATATAGACTGCGAGAATTACAGCGTGGAAACTTATGCGGATACGGCGACGTTTATTAAAGACTATTGCGAAGCTTATCATCACGATTTATATTATCCCATAACTTTCTACGGCAAAGATACCGAAGACAGAGCGTATTACAGTATGACGCAAGGAATAACTTTCGAGACCCTTAATTGGTTAGACATAAATGCCGATGCGGATATGATAACCATTGCCGCGCCCGAGTGCGATGTAAGTAAAGACGAATTGGATAGAAGACATATCTTTTACTTAAATATAGGTCGGGATATACAAGCAGACGAATTGGAAGATGAAAATGCGATGCGAAATATGATGAACGCAATGAACAATTATAAACGTATTTATCCACTGTATTTGCAAACGGGCGAATATGCTCGCGAGCATTACGAAATCATTGCCCACCGTAATTCGCGCAAGTCGAATATAGAGTGTAAGCTTGCTATCGAGGACGCTATTCGTAACAATTTCGACGGTATGCACCTTGGCGAGGGTATCGAAGATAAAATAATCGAGCAGTACGGTATGGAGCGTGTGGCGTTTGTTGTGGCTAACACCGTGAACGAGCATAATTGGGACGGAAGATTCGGCAGAGAAAATAAGGAATGGGCAAAAACCGTACCTATGTCCGAGGACGAAAACGTGCGGAACGAGTGTTGCCTTACTACGCATCCCGCCGTATTGGACGCTTTCATAAACCGAATTCGAAAACAATACATAAAGGAGAAAAACAACGAAATGGAACAGGACAAATTCAGAAATTTTACGGCGCAGGGAGACAAGGTATTAAGCATAATAAAAGACAGGGACGACAGAAATATAGCCATTATTCAAAGAGAAACGATGGGCGATTATGTAGTCGCCGCACGTTACGACACGACGGACGGAACGTGGGGGCAAGGCATTTACGATTTCGAAACGCTCGAAGCCGCGGAAAAGTATAGGCAAGAAAAATACGGTTTCGAGAACACGGAAGATTCCAAAAAGAAATACGTAAAATTCAAAATAAGTCCCGAAGCTCTTATTAGGAAATATCCGTACAATTCGCGTTTCAGAATGCCGAAAGACAGCGGTTACGCGGGTTGCGCTTACAGCGTTTTCAACGACCGTATCTCCGAGAGTACGATTACGACAGACATAAACAGCGATACGCGCGAAAGAGCGTTGGAAATCCGTTTGCCCGAAAATTCCAAAGTAGAGATATATAACGGCGAAGAAAAGATCATAGACTTTCCCGCGCGGGTGTTTGCCGAAATGGTTGACGGCACTACCGCAGACAAGTACGAGCGCGAAGCAAGAGTAACGATCGGATTTCCGCAAGAAGCTATACTCAAAGATTTGGACAGCTCTTTGCTTATAGCTGTGCCCAACGATTCGGAGTATAAGGGTTACGTGTATTATTTGCCGAAGTCGTTAGTAAACGAAGATAAAGAGCGCGACGACGGCAGCCTTATAGCAAGCGTCGGCGAAAATTTCAAAATAACTTTGCGCAAGGGCGAAGAACAAATCGAGTTTTCCGCAAAAGAATTTACGGAAATAATAAAGGATAGTAATAAATACGAGCGCAAAACCGTGGCTACATACGAGAATAGCGAGCCGCAAGATAGAGATGAAAAGAAATGGCAAACCGTAAGACTTAGCGAAAAAGCCGTAATTAAAAATAAAGAGGACAGCACCGTTTTCAAAATGCCGAAAGGAGATTACGCGGGGTTTGTGTATTATATTCCGAGCGGAATGGTCAAAAAAGACGAAAACGGATTGAGTTTACGTATACCCGAAGGCTTTGTAATTCATCTCAAAGACGGAGATAAAAGCAAAGACTTGTCCGCAGAAGAATTTATAGCGGCGGTCGGGAATAAAACGGACGACGATTACGCGAGCGTCTTTCGTAAACCGAGCGAAGAAGCAAAAGCGCAATTCGAAAAGGTCGAACGGAATTTGCGAGCGAACGTACCCGAAGAAATGAAAGCAAAGCCGAATTGGGTAGTCGTCGAAACGCGCAAAAACAACGATACGGGCAGATTGGATAAAAACATTATAGACCCGCATACGGGCAAGTTTGCCGAGAGCGACAATCCCGAAACGTGGTCGGACTTTAATACCGCTTGCGATTACGCGAGAGAAAACGGCGGCGTTTGCCTTGCCTATGCGCTTGACGGAAAAGACGAAATCGCTTGCATAGACCTTGACGCCTGTATGCAAGAGAACGGAGATTTTTCGGATATAGCGCAAAAGGCGTTTATTGCGGCAAGCGGCAGTTATGCGGAAAAATCCATTAGCGGAAAAGGTTTGCACATTTTCGGCAAAACGAAAGGCACGGATCTGTGCTCATTTAGTAAAGATAAAACTATGGAGTATTATACGGGCGGAAGTTTCATTGCCATGACGGGCGACAATTACGGCAGTTCGGAACTTAAAAGTTTTGATACTCCTATGATGATGAACGTTCTCGAAAGCAAACTCGAAAAACGTTCCGAGTGGAAACATACGGGCGAGGGTATAGAGGGCTTGACGGTTATGGGCGACAAAGAAATACTCGAAAAAGCGTTTTCGTCAACGAGCGGAGATAAAATAAAACGCCTGTATAAAGGCGAAGATCCAAATAATAAAAATAATCGCATAGATTCGGATATATCGCTTATGAACTATATTGCGTTTTGGAGTAATCACGATATAGATCAAATGCTCCGCATATTTGCTACGAGCAAATTGTACCGCCCCGAAAAAGAACAAAGTTATTACGAGAAAAAGGCAATTATAGCCGTAAAAAGCACGCCCGTTTATACGCCGAAAAAGCCAAG
>DBEXQE010000175.1:0-6697 GCA_048167245.1 Christensenellales bacterium
AATGGCAATAGTAGAATTAAAAAACGTCAGCCGCGTATACACGAGCGGCGACCACGAGTTAAAGGCTCTCGACGGCGTAAATCTGTCTCTCGACGAAGGCAAGTTCGTAGTTATCTTAGGACCTTCGGGCGCGGGGAAGAGTACTCTTCTGAACCTGCTCGGCGGGTTGGACAGTCCGACTTCGGGGACGATTACCGTTTGCGGAAATGACATTTCAACTCTCACCCAAAACGAACTCGCCGATTACAGAGCGGAGACGGTAGGATTCGTATTTCAGTTTTACAATCTTATTCCTACGCTTACCGTTCACGAAAACGTAACGCTCGTAAAAGAAATCGTAAAAAATCCGCTTTCGGCGACGAAAATGCTGGAAGAAGTGGGGCTTGCGGATCATGCCAAAAACTTCCCGTCGGAACTTTCGGGCGGGGAGCAGCAGCGTGTTTCCATTGCGAGAGCGCTCGCGAAGAATCCGAAAATTCTTTTATGCGACGAGCCGACGGGCGCGCTCGATTCCGCAACCGGCGTGCTTGTATTGAAACTTCTTCTCAAAATGGCGCGCGAATACGGTAAAACCATCGTTATAGTTACTCATAATCAGAACATAGCGAAAATGGCAGACACCGTTATTCATGTTAAAAACGGGAAAATAGTTTCTTCGGAAAATCAGAAAAATCCCGTTTCCGCCGACGAAATAGACTGGTAATAAGGAGCAGGGTATGTTAGTAAAGAAAATGCTTCGCACCGCGTGGCTGTATAAAGCGCAGTTTATCTCTATGATTCTGATGGTTATGCTCGGCGTGGGCGTGTTCGTCGGGTTTAATATGGAATGGGCGAGTATAGAAAGAAATATGTTTTCTTTTTTCGACGATTGTAATTTTGCCGACTATCGCCTTGTAAACGAGCGCGGTTATTCCGCAGAGGACGCCGAAAAAATTGCCGATATAGAAGGGGTGGATTCCGTCGGCAGATTTTTAACCGTCAACGTAGACGTGAAAAACGCGGCGGGTAACAGCGTCGCGCTTGCGGTTACGACGAATTTTAACGTATCGTCGTTCGTTCTTACAAGCGGCGACGAATACGACCCGGAAAGCGCGGACGGAGTGTGGATTTCAGACAGATACGCCGAAAAAAACGGTATTAAAAAAGGCGATACCATATCTTTTGTATACGGCAACGCGGAAATCACGGGCAAAATAAAAGGGTTTATAAAAGCCGCCGAACAGATGATTTGCGTTCGCGATAAAACGCAGCTGATGCCCGACTTTTCCACGCACGGATACGCTTACGTTTCGCCCGCGTTATATAAAAACGCGACGGGGCTCGATTATTATCCGCAAATCAACGTTGTTTCGGACTTGCAAAAAGACGATTTTTCGGAAAAAGTAAACGCCGCTCTGGGTAAAACGACTATCGTTTTAACAAAAGAAGACACCATCGCATATTCGCAGGCGGAAGGGGAAGTAGACGAAGGAAAAACCATGGGCAGCGTTCTGCCCGCGCTTTTCCTTCTGATAGGGCTTCTTACGATGGTTACCACGATGCACAGGCTTACCGCTAAAGAAAAAACGCAGATAGGCACCTTAAAATCTCTCGGCTTCCACGACGGAAAAATCGCCGCGCATTATACTTCGTTTGCGTTTTTCGTGGCGATAATCGGTACGGCGCTGGGTATCGGTTTAGGGTTTCTGATTGCCCGTATGATTATGAATCCGAACGGAATGATGGGGACATACCTCGATCTTCCCGAATGGAAATTAGTTATTCCGGGGTTCTGCGCGGCAATTATCGTCGCTATCGTACTGATCCTTACGTTGATAGGTTATTTGTCGGTAAGAAAAATGCTTGCAGGCACCGCCGCCGACGCTCTTCGCCCGTACACGCCGAAAAAAGTCAAGCCTATGCTGATAGAAAAAACCAAATTCTTCCATAAACTTTCTTTCGGCACGCGCTGGAATATGCGTGATATCGTAAGGCACAAATCGAGAACGGCTATGAGCCTTATAGGCATTATCGGCTGTACGATTCTGATTCTCGCCTCTTTGGGAATGAAAGACACGATGAATTCGTTTCTGAATATTTATTACGATAACGGGCTTAATTATTCTTCGAGAATATTCTTTACCGAAACGGCTACCGACGAACAAAAGCGAGAAATAATAAACAAATACGAAGGTGACTTCGGCGGTTCGGTCAGCGTTCAGGTGGAAGGAAAGACCGTTTCTCTCGATATTTACGACATTACGCGCGACAAAGTAAGATTCGTCAACGACAACGACGAAAAGTTTACTCTCGGCGACGACGGCGCGTACATCTGTATGCGTATTGCCGAAAAATTCGGTCTGAAAAAGGGCGATTCGTTTTCGGTTAGTCCGTTCGGAACGGACGACGTTTATCATCTCGTGGTTGCGGGATTGTTCAGAAGCGTTTCCGAGAATATCGTTATAACCGATAAATACGCCGCAAAAACGGGAATACCTTACGTTATCGATTCCGTGTATACCGACGTGGTCAAATCCGACGTATTGCAGTCGGACGCTATTAAATCGGTGCAGTCCAAGCAAATGATAATGGATTCTTTCGAAGTTTTCCTTTCTATGATGGATATGATGGTATATCTGCTCGTAGGCGGAGCGTTGCTTCTCGGAATTGTTGTCCTTTATAATCTCGGCACGATGAGTTATACCGAACGTTACCGCGAAATGGCAACGCTTAAAGTCGTCGGATTCCGAGATAAAAGGATAGGTAAACTTCTCGCCGAACAAAATCTTGTTCTATCCGTGATAGGCATTATAATAGGCGTTCCGCTCGGCGCGCTGACTTTGTCGTATCTTTTGAAAGTTTTAGCGTCCGAATACGAAATGAAAATGGCTATAAGCGTAGTTTCTTATCTTATAACGGCGGCTCTTACAATAGGAATGTCTTTACTCGTCAGTCTTTTGGTTGCTCGCAAAAACAAAAAGATAGATATGGTTGAGGCGCTTAAAGGGCAGGAGTAATCAAACCGCCGAAAAAATTTGATTTTCAGGGAGTTTTTATGAAAAAACAATCGGTTCTTTCAAGACTTATGGGGTATGCGGGGAAACATAAATATTTTACGTATGCTTCGTGGTTTCTTTCGGCGATAAGCGCGCTTATCGCGCTTCTTCCGTTTATTTATATCTGGAAGATAATAAAAGAAGTGCTTGACGTTGCTCCGAACCTTTCCGCGGCGACGGGTCTTGTGCATAACGGAATTATGGCAATGGTTTCCGCTATTGCGTCTTTTCTTATTTATATATGCGCGCTCATGTGTTCGCATCTTGCGGCGTTCAGAGTCGCCACGAATATGCGTATAGCCGTTACGGAGCATATAGCGAAACTTCCGCTCGGATTTGCGGATAGTTTCGGCAGCGGAAAATTGAGAAAAATCATAAATGATTCCACAGGTGCGACGGAGACTTATCTTGCGCATCAACTTCCCGACAAATATGCCGCTCTGGCAACGCCCGCAGGGCTGCTCGTTTTGCTGTTCGCGTTCGACTGGCGTTTGGGACTTTTAAGCCTCGTTCCCGTAATTCTCGCATTTCTGATCATGTCTGCGATGACGGGCAAGCGCATGGCGGAAAAGATGAAACAATATAACAACGCGCTTGAAAATATGTCTAATGAAGCGGTCGAATACGTCCGCGGAATACCGGTAGTAAAAACGTTCGGGCAGTCCGTGTTTTCATTCAAAAAATTTAAAAGTACGATAGACGAATATCAGAAATGGGTAGTCGCTTACACGAAGGATATGCGCGTGCCTATGATGTTTTACACAGCCGCGATAAACGGCGTATTTGCCTTTTTGATTGCCAGGGCGTTATGGTTTACGGCAGACGGCGTGACAAACGCATTTTTGCTCAATCTTATTTTTTATATCGTGATTACTCCGGTCATATCGCTTACTTTAACCAAAATGATGTATATGAGCGAAAATAATATGATCGTCAAAGACGCGCTTGAACGCATCGACGGCGTTTTATCCGTCGGTCCCATGAGTGAAAGTAAAACCCCTGAGCATCCCGCCGATTCGTCCGTCGAGCTTAACGACGTGCATTTTTCCTACGACGGTAAAAACGAAGTGATTCGCGGCGTATCGATGAATATAGGCGCGGGGCAGACTGTGGCTCTCATCGGTCCGTCGGGCGGAGGGAAATCCACGCTTGCGGGGCTTATTGCAAGGTTTTTCGACGTGAAAAGCGGAAGCATAAAGGTCGGCGGCGCGGATATACGGGAAATTCCGAAAGAGGAACTTATGAACGCCGTTTCGTTTGTTTTTCAGGATTCAAAGCTTATCAAAGCAACTATCGCCGAAAACGTGAAACTCGGAAAACCCGACGCAACGGACGAAGAAGTGGCGGCGGCTCTTCATGCCGCGCAGTGCGACGATATCATACAAAAATTTCCCGACGGAGCGGGCACGACGATAGGGACGAAAGGAGTATATCTTTCGGGCGGCGAGAGGCAGCGAATAGCAATCGCCCGCGCCGTATTGAAAAACGCGCCTATTATTATTCTTGACGAGGCAACGGCTTTTGCCGACCCCGATAACGAAGCCAAAGTACAGAAAGCGTTTTCCGAACTTTCAAAGGGTAAAACGGTTATTATGATTGCTCATAGGCTTTCGACCGTGGCGGATGCCGATTGTATATACGTAATAAAAGACGGTCTTATCGCGGAAAGCGGCAGGCGCGACGAGCTTCTCGAAAAGAACGGAGTTTTTGCCGAAATGTGGAAAGAATATGCCGCGTCGGTAGAATGGAAAGTGGCAAAGGAGGGTGAAAGCAATGTCGCTCGTTAAAACGATACAAAAAAAGACGGCTTCTTCAAAGCAGGGAGCAAAGGGGATTATTAAAGGAATAATCGCCTGCGCGTTTCAGAATATGGCGTTTATGTTGCCGACCACGCTTTTATACTTTCTCGTTTCCGATATGCTTGGCGGCGGAGTGCAAGGTGGAAGAATAACTTTTTACGTCGTCGGATGCGTGATATGCTTTGCGCTTATCTTTTTAACCACATGGTTCCAGTATAACAACACGTATTTTACCACTTATGAAGAAAGCGGCAAAAGAAGACTCGGTTTAGCCGAAAGACTTCGTAAACTTCCTCTATCTTTCTTCGGCAAAAGAGATCTTGCCGACCTGACGAGTACGATTATGTCCGACTGCGAAGTGATAGAAAAGAGTACTTCGCATTTTATCCCGGGACTGTTCGGCTCGTTGATTTCAACTATTCTTATCGCCGCAGGGCTTTTTGCGTTCGATTGGCGGATGGCTCTTGCCGCGCTTTGGGTTATTCCCGTTTCGGTTCTTATCGTCATTTTAAGTTATAAGGTGCAGGATAAAGTGCTTGTTAAATTTATGACGGCAAAAATGTCGTGCGCGGACGGAATACAGGAATACATCGAAACCGTTCGCGATTTAAAAGCCAACAACGCCGAAGAAAACTACCTTTCGGGATTAAAGAATAAGATTAAGGGCGTTGAAAAGAGTAACATAAAAGCGGAACTCACTACCGCCGTGTTCGTAACGGGCGCGGGAATGGTTTTAAAACTCGGAATAGCCACCGTGGCTTTGGTCGGTTCGGCTTTGCTTGTAAACGGAACGCTCGGCGTTTTAACCTTCTTTATGTTTTTGCTTGTCGCTTCCCGTCTTTACGATCCGATGCAGGCGGCGCTTCAGAATCTTGCGGCAATCATCGCAATGCGAACAAACGTTGCGCGTATGAACGAAATTCTGGAATATCCCGTTCAGACCGGAAACGACACGCTTACGAATAACGGTTACGATGTCGTTTTCGATCACGTCGGCTTTGCGTATAACGACGGCGAAGTTGTATTAAAAGATGTTTCATTCACCGCAAAGCAAGGTGAGGTCACCGCGCTCGTCGGACCTTCGGGCGGCGGAAAAACAACCGTTTCAAGGCTTGCCGCGAGGTTTTGGGATAGTCGGAAAGGTAAAATTACCGTCGGCGGAATGGACGTAAAAGAAATCGACCCCGAAAAATTGATGAGTCTTTATTCTATCGTTTTTCAGGACGTAACTTTGTTTGATAACACGATTATGGAAAATATTCGTCTCGGCAAAAGGGGCGCGACGGACGAAGAGGTTATGTCGGCGGCTCGGCTTGCCAACGTTGACGAGTTTGCCGAAAAATTTCCTGACAAATGGAATACGAATATCGGCGAAAACGGTTGTGAACTTTCAGGCGGCGAGAGACAGCGTATTTCTATTGCACGTGCGTTTTTGAAAGACGCGCCTATAATTCTGCTTGATGAGGCAACCGCAAGTCTGGACGTTGAAAACGAAACGATGATTCAAACCGCTCTTTCCCGTCTTATAAAAGATAAAACCGTGCTTATCATAGCGCACAGGATGAGAACGGTTGCGGGAGCGGATAAAATCGTGGTTTTGGCGGACGGCGTCGTGGCGGAGCAGGGAACTCCCGACGAGTTGTATAAGAAAAACGGTATTTACGCCCGCATGGTCGATTTGCAATCGGCAAGCGGAAAGTGGAAAATTAAATAACCGCAGTGCGTTCCGAAGAAAAAGTCGACTTAAAGTCCGGACGGGATTTTCAATTGCTTTTTTCAAAGTAACGTGATATAATACATAAAAAGCGTAAGAGGGCAACATGGTAGACAACGAATCGCAGGAAATGTATCTCGAAACGATAC
>DBEXQE010000176.1:0-13757 GCA_048167245.1 Christensenellales bacterium
CTGACCTTTCGGCGGACGCGCACCCAAAAGCGTTCTGCCGGTCGTTATAAGGTCCTTTCTCTTGTCGAACATTTCTTTGGTGATAAGAAAATATTCCTGTTCCGCGCCGACCGTTACGTTAACGTGCGCCGTCTTTTTGCCGAACAGTTTCAAAAAGCGTTTTACCTGCGCCGACAGCACGTTCATCGACCTTAACAGCGGCGTTTTCTTGTCGAGAACTTGCCCCGAGTACGAAATGAACGCAGTAGGTATACAGAGCGTACCGTCCTTTATGAACGCGTAGCTCGAAGCGTCCCACGCCGTATATCCGCGCGCTTCGAAAGTCGAGCGCAAGCCGCCGGAAGGGAAACTCGACGCGTCGGGTTCGCCCTTTATAAGCTCCTTGCCCGAAAATTTCATTATAACGGTGCCGTCGCTCTGCGGGGAGATAAAGCTGTCGTGCTTTTCGGCGGTTATGCCCGTCATCGGCTGAAACCAATGCGTGTAGTGAGTCGCGCCCTTTTCGATAGCCCAGTCTTTCATAACGTCGGCTATCGTCCCCGCGAGCGTGGGATCGAGCGCTTCGCCGTTTTTCACGGTCCTTTTCAGCGCGACGTACGCGTCCTTGGGCAGGCGTTCTTTCATCACTTTGTCGTTGAAAACAAGACTTCCGAATATCTCGGGAACGGATTGCATGATTTTTTCTCCTTTCGTATAAATAAAGTGCCGAAGAGTACCGTCAAGTATTCTTCGGCGCCGTTGCCGCTGTTCGATTTTATACGATTATAGGCTTTTTTCGAAAAAAAGTCAAACGATTTCGCTTTATTTGCAAGACAAATCCGTCGGTACGTGTTATAATAATAGAAATGGAAACGCTACGCTATTCGATGCTGATGAGGTCAAGCGAATGAAAAACGAAAAAACTACGGAATTTAACGTAGTATATAAAGATATTCGGGTAAGGCAGGTAAACACCAAAAATGAAATGAAAAAGTTCGTCGAATATCCGCTCGAACTTTACAAGGGCAGTCCTTACTATATACCGCTTTTGTACGGCGACGAAATGCGCCTTTTCGACGAAAAGAAAAGTTCTTGCAGCGACATTGCGAAGTTTTGGTTCTTTTTGGCGTACCGCGGAGATGAGATCGTCGGAAGAATTGCCGCGGTCATAGTCCGCACTTACAACGAAAAGACAAACCGCAAGGTAATAAGATTTTCGCGTATCGACTTTATAGACGACGAAGACGTCGCTCGCGCGCTTATGCAAGCCGTGGAAAACGTGGCGAGAGCGAACGGGCTTGACGAGATCCAGGGTCCCATGGGCTACGCCGACACCGACAGGGAAGGGCTTCTGATCGAAGGCTTCAACCGTCCCGCAACGTTTGCATCGTACTACAATCACGAATATTACCGCAAGCATATCGAGAGCATGGGTTTCGAAAAGGAAGCCGACTGGCTCGAATACAAACTTCATCTTCCGACCGAACCTATCGAAAGATACAGCCGCATAGCCGGCATGGTGGCAAAACGCTACAACTTGAAAGAAGTCGCGGTTAAAGGCTC
This sequence comes from Christensenellales bacterium, assembly GCA_048167245.1. Lineage (GTDB taxonomy): Bacteria > Bacillota > Clostridia > Christensenellales > Pumilibacteraceae > RACS-047. Next base: position 1,543 of record DBEXQE010000176.1, read on the forward strand.
TAAGATGCGCAAGCTCATACCGCTGTACGGCAGAAAGATTTTCGACACGGTAAACGAGGCTTACGCGCCGCTTCACGGAACGGTGCCGCTCGAAGGCAAGCTCGTAGACGACATAATAACTACGTTCTGCCTGTTCATTATTCCCGAGTTTTTGAGTATCGTAGTGAATGACGAAGGCGACGTGGTAGGTTTCGGCGCGGTGCTTGCATCGATAAACAACGAGCTTATCGAGAGCCGCGGCAAGCTGAATCTTCCGACTATATTCAAACTTCTGAGAACGAAAAAGCACCCCAAGACCGCGGAACTCGCGCTGATCGCCGTAAAACCCGAGTATCAGAAAAAAGGCGTAAACGCAATGGTCGTGGATAAGATATTGCGCGGGCTTATCGAAAAGGGCATAACCGAAGCCGAAACGAATCTCGAACTCGAAACGAACAACTCGGTCGTTTCCATGTGGGACGTTCTGGAAAAAGACTTCATAAAGCGCCGCAGATGCTATATCAAAAAGTTGGACTGAAAAAAATTTTATGAAAGTCAGAAACGTAACAATTAAGATCGTAAGTTTATCCGTACTGTGTTTTATTGCGGCTTTGACCGTTGCTCTTATTCCGATAAATATATTTTGCGTCAATTTTCCCGAATGGGTCATTGTGCTGCTGAGCGTGCTCTTTTGCGGCGGGCTGGCGGCATACCTTATCTTTTTCGAAACGAAGCTCGTTACGAAGATAATTTTACCCGTAGCGTTCGCGATCGTCGCTCTCGGCTGTTCGTTTTTTTCTTATGCCTTCCCGTATTGGAATTCGTACTTTTTCAAAGATTACGGCGGCGTGAGATTGAATTATGACGAAGTAATAACCTACAAAGCCGCCCGAGAAGATATGAGCGAATTAAAGCGCTATCTTAAACGAACGCACCCTATGTTTGAAAAAGGGCTTTCGGACGAGATGGAAAATGCGTTTGAACAGTCTTTCGACAGATTGAAAAGTTCGGATAAAATTACGGTCAACGACTTGCGGCGCGAAATTCAAACGGTATTGCACATTATGGGCGACGCGCATACAACGACTTACAACAGTTATCCGAACGACGGGTACTTAAAAGTCATTCCGCAAAAGAATTCTCTCGGTTACGGCATAACGGCGATAAACGGCAAATCGGTAAAACAGATTTTCGAAGACGCAAAGCCTTATTATTGCTACGAAACGGAAGATTGGATAAATATTGATCTTGGTAGTCTTGCGACTCTCGACTTTTTGGGATATTCCGAACCGTTTACGTATAAATGGTCCGACGGCGAAAACACGGTCGAAGAAATTTACACGTCGGACGATTTCGTAAGTTGGGACGAATTCGCGGAGATCCGCAACGGGTATTATGCGCCGAGCGAACCGAAAGATTTCGTATATTACGAAGTCGACGAGAATAAGAGCCTTGCGGTGCTTACGCTCACAAGCTGTACATATGATCAAACGTACGTTGATTGCGTAAAAGAGATGTTTACGGAAGTAAAGCGGAAGAATATCCGTAACGTGGCTGTCGATTTGCGCGGCAACGGCGGCGGCAGTTCTCTTGTGGGAAACGAATTTGTAAAATATCTGCCCGTGGACAGCTATTCGGACGGGGGATTCGATTGGCGGTGGAACTATATTACTTTTCACGGCAATAACGGCAAAACAGAAAACAAGCGCAATAAAGATCTTACGTTCGACGGCGACGTCTATATCCTGACGGACAGCGGATCCTTTTCGGCGGCGAAAGATTTCGCAATGCTTATCCAGGACAATAATTTGGGCAAGATCGTTGGTAAGCCGCCCGCCAATTCCGTAAACGGCTACGGCGACATAGCGAATTTTTTCTTGCGCAATACGGGACTTTTCGTTCAAATATCCACTAAAAAATGGTACAGGATCGACCGTTCGAAAACCGACGACTACGTTATGCCGGATCATCCCTGCGACGGCGACGACTGTTTTGACAAACTTTACGAAATAATCGGCTGATTTTCCTTTTTTTACTGCCCGCGGATAGCCGTGGGTATTCTTTTGTGCCTTGCTATAAGTAACGCTTATATATAACCTCAAAAATTGCGAAGATAAATGCTTTTGATATTAGTTGACATTATTTCACCGTACATTTATACTTAAAGACGACAATAAATCATATAGGACGGTGCGAATATGAAACTACCCGAGAATTTCGGTGAAAACGTTTTTAACGATTCGGTGCAGAAGGACGCGTTGCCGAGCGAAGTTTACAAAGCTCTGCGCGCTACGATAGAAGCGGGGAAACCGCTGGACACTTCGATCGCGGGCGCGGTCGCGTCGGCGATGAAGAAATGGGCGATAAGCAAAGGAGCCACGCACTACACGCATTGGTTCCAGCCGCTTACGGGGCTTACCGCCGAAAAACACGACAGCTTTATCGAACCCGAGGGCGATAAAGTCATAATGCGCCTTACGGGCAAAAGCCTGATAGTCGGCGAACCCGACGCGTCGAGTTTCCCGTCGGGCGGCTCTCGCGCTACGTATATGGCGCGCGGCTACACGGCGTGGGACCCGACTTCTCCCGCGTTCATCAAGGAAGGCACGCTCTGCATACCGTCGATATTCGTATCGTACACGGGCGAAACGCTCGATAAAAAAGCGCCGCTGTTGAAGTCTATGGCGGCTCTCGACAGGCAGGCTAAGAGAATTCTCAAACTGTTCGGCATAGAGTGCAAAAAGGTTGCTACGACCGTAGGACCCGAGCAGGAATATTTTCTTATTTCCGAAAAGGATTACGAAAAGAGAAAGGATATCCGTCTTACGGGCAGAACGCTTTTCGGCGCGCCCGCATCGCGCGGACAGGAACTCGAAGACCACTATTTCGGAACGCTGAAACCCGCGATATCCGAATATATGCGCGATCTCGACAACGAGCTGTGGAGCTACGGCATACTCTCCAAAACGAAGCACAACGAAGTCGCGCCGGCTCAGCACGAAATGGCTCCCGTGTTCACGACGAGCAATATATCCGTAGACGCGAATATGCTGACTATGGAGATCATGAAAAAGGTCGCTCAGAAGCACGGACTCGTATGCCTTTTGCACGAAAAGCCGTTCGAAGGCATAAACGGAAGCGGTAAGCACAACAACTGGTCTATGTCCACCGACACGGGACTCAATCTTTTAAGCCCCGGCAAGACGCCCGAGAGCAATACGCTTTTCAAACTCGTGCTTGCGGCGGTCATTAAAGCCGTAGACGACTATCAGGGACTACTTAGAGCTTCCGTCGCGTCGGCGGGCAACGATTACCGTTTGGGAGCGAACGAAGCTCCGCCCGCAATAATTTCGATCTATCTCGGCGATCAGCTCGGATCGCTCGTGGACAGCATAGTCAAGGGCGAAGACTATAAGCCCGTCAAAGCCGAAAAAGGGTCGATAGGCATCCCCGAAAGCCCTATATTCCCCAAGGACGCGACCGATCGGAACAGGACTTCGCCGTTCGCGTTCACGGGCAACAAGTTCGAGTTCCGCATGCTCGGCTCGCAAGCCAACGTGGCAGACCCGAATATAGTTCTCAATACGATCGTCGCCGACGCGTTCGCGCAGTTTGCGGACGAACTCGAAAGCGCCGAAAATATCGAGAGCGCGGCAAACGGCATAACGGAGCGCGAGCTCAAAGCCCACTACCGCATAATATTCAATCTCGACGGCTACGGTCCCGAGTGGGAGCCCGAAGCCAAAAAGCGCGGACTTCTTAACAACAAGAACACCGCCGACGCAGTGCCCGTATGTTTCGAAAAGAAAAATATAGACGTGTTCGTAAGAAACGGCGTTTACACTAAGCAGGAAGCCGTGGCGCGCGGGGAGATAGCGCTCGAAAACTATACGAAGATAATAAATATCGAAGCGCTCACTATGCTCGATATGGCAAAGCAGGATATAATTCCCGCCGTGTCGGACTACGTTGCAACGCTCGGCGCGAACCTGAACGCGAAGAAAGCGGCTTGCGCGAATGCGCCCGCGGGCGTCGAAACGGCGCTTATCGAAAAACTCGCTACGCTCAACGACGAACTTTTCGCGGCGGTAAACAAGCTCGAAAGCGATCTGTCGGAGATAGACAAGGACGACGTAAAACCCGCGTCGCAGGCAATGGCTCATAAGATAGTTCCCGATATGCAGGAGCTCAGAAAAGCCGCCGACGCGGCGGAAAAACTTACCGCGAGTGCAAAATGGCCGTACCCGTCTTACAGCGATATGCTGTACAGAGTAAAATAACGGCGGACGGAAAAGAAAAGGAGAATTTTATGTTGGACGAACAGTTGTACGACCTTGTCGGCGACTATGCTTTCGGTATCTGGTTTTTGATAGGCGCGGCGCTCGTGTTCTTTATGCAGTGCGGGTTCGCGATGGTCGAAACGGGCTTTACGAGAGCGAAGAACGCCGGCAATATCATAATGAAAAACCTTATGGATTTTTGCATAGGGACCGTAGTGTTTATGTTGCTCGGCTTTTCGCTGCTTATCGGGCAGGAAGCCGTCGGCGGCTTTATCGGAGCGCCGAACATGCAGCTCTTTACGGACTTTTCGAAATTCGTATCGGAGAACGCTTCGAGTTTCGTGTTCAACCTTGTGTTCTGCGCGACGGCGGCGACTATCGTTTCGGGCGCGATGGCGGAGAGAACGAGATTCGTTTCCTACTGCGTTTATTCCGCGCTCATATCGCTCGTCGTTTACCCCGTCGAAGCAGGTTGGGTATGGGGCAACGGCTGGCTCGCTAATATCGGATTCATAGATTTCGCGGGATCGGCGTGCATACATACGGTCGGCGGAGTAGCCGCGCTTATCGGCGCGATATTCCTGCGTCCGAGATTGGGCAAGTACGACCGCGACGCAAACGGCAAAGTCGTTAACGTAAACGCGATACAGGGGCACAGTCTTACGCTCGGCGCACTCGGCGTGTTTATACTCTGGTTCGGTTGGTACGGTTTCAACGGAGCCGCCGCAAACTCGGTCGCGTCCCTTGCGAACATATTTCTCACGACGACCGTCGCGCCTGCGATAGCTACCGTAGTTTGCATGATCTTCACCTGGATCAAAGACAAAAAGCCCGACGTTTCGATGTGCCTTAACGCGTCTTTGGCGGGGCTTGTTGCGATAACCGCGGGGTGCTACCGCGTAGACGCGATCGGAGCCGCGGCGATAGGTGCGGTATCGGGAATACTTGTCGTTGCGGTCGCCGAACTTCTCGACAAAAAACTCCATATAGACGACCCCGTGGGCGCCGTAGCCGTGCATTGCGCGAACGGTATCTGGGGAACGATCGCCGTCGGACTGTTCGCCTGCGTCGACTTTCAGAAAGGCGCATTGGGCGTGGACGCCGCCGGTAACCTTGTCGAAAAATCTATGCTCGGATTGTTTTACGGCGGTAACGGATATCTGCTCGGATTGCAGATAGCGGGAATAACGGCTATTATCGCCTGGACTGTCGTTTGGATGGTCCTGATATTCGGCGGAATAAAATACGTTCCCGTAATGATAAAGGAAAAGTGCGGGCTTGTAAAAGCCGTTTCGATAGGCAAGACTTGGAACGGATTAAGGGCGTCCGCCGAAGACGAACTTGCGGGCCTGGACATTTCCGAACACGGATTGGGAAGTGCGTACGCCGACTTCCTGCCGACCGCGCCGTCCTACGACGGAGAAGGCAAAAATATAGACGTGAGCGGCATAGTTCCGTCGGATATAGAGCTTGCGGGCGTCGAGTGCGGTAAATATACGAAAGTTACCGTGATAACGGGTCAGGATAAATTCTTGACGCTCAAAGACGCGTTCGCTCAGATCGGAGTTACGGGTATGACGGTGTCTACCGTAATGGGTTGCGGCGCGCAGAGCGGCAAGACTGGGCAGTACCGCGGCGTTAAAACGTCTATGCACCTGTTGCCGAAAATACAGGTGGACGTAGTCGTTTCGGAAGTCGATCCGAAGCTTGTCGTGGCGGTCGCGCGGAAAGCGCTCGACGACGGCAAGTACGGCGCGGGAAAGATATTCGTGAGCGGTATCGAGAACGTTATGCGGGTGCGCACGGGCGAAACGGGAGCCGCGGCACTTTCGAACGAAGAAGACAAGTAAGATAAAAAAAGAGAGAAATCAAATGTTTAAGAGAGAAAACAGTTTCGACGCGCCGCTCGAAGGCGAAGTCAGGATCCCTTCGGGTTGCGCCGTCAGCGCCGTCATAGACAGAAGCGGCAAAACGATGACGGGCGAAAAGATCATCTGCTCGATCGCGACCATGCACGACCGTTCCAACGGCTTAGGCGGCGGTTTCGCGGGCTACGGCATTTATCCCGACTATAAGGACTACTATGCGTTTCATCTGTTCTACAACGACTTTCAGGCGCGCAAAGCCACCGAAGATTACCTTATAAAGCATTTCGAAATAGTGTACTCGTCGGAAATGAAAACGCGCAAAGTAAAGGGCATTTGGGGCGAGCCGATAATTTACCGCTACTTCCTGTACCCGCTGTCGAAGCGGCTGACGAATTCGCTCATGGACGAAGGGCAGTACGTCGTAAAATGCGTGAATTCGATAAACGCGGACATAGACGGCGCGTTCGTATTTTCGAGCGGCAAGAACATGGGCATATTCAAGGGCGTGGGCTATCCCGAAGACATAGGTAAGTTCTATCTTCTCGACGAAGAATATTCGGGCTACGCCTGGACGGCTCACGGACGCTATCCGACCAACACTCCGGGTTGGTGGGGCGGAGCGCATCCGTTCGGACTGCTCGACTACTCGATAGTCCACAACGGCGAGATCTCTTCGTACGACGCGAACCGCCGCTACGTGGAAATGTTCGGTTACAAGTGTTCGCTTCAAACGGATACCGAAGTAATAACTTATATAATAGATTACCTTATCCGCGTGAAAAAGCTCACGCTTACGGAGATCGCGAAAGTCATTTCCGCGTCGTTCTGGTCTACTATCGACGAAAAGAGCGAAGAAGAAAAGCGCGAAGAAACGTTTCTGAGAAAGGCGTTCCCGTCGCTGCTGATCAACGGACCGTTTTCTATAATATTCGGTTTCAACGGCGGGATAATGGCGCTCAACGACAGATTGAAACTGCGCTCCATGGTCTGCGGCGAAAAGGGCGACCTTGCGTACGTTTCGTCGGAAGAGTGCGGCATACGCGTGATCGAACCCGCGCTCGATAAGATATTCGCGCCCGCGGGCGGTGTTCCCGTCATTTATAAACTTAACGAAGGAGTAAATGCGTAATGGCTACATACATTCCCGAAGAATACGAAGTCGTCCGCAATTACGACCTTTGCACGAATTGCGGCGCTTGCGAAAAGCAGTGCGCGAACTGCGTGCATAAATTCGACAAAGCGGCTAACAAAATGGTCGCGGACAGCTCGAAGTGCGTGAACTGCCACAGGTGCGTCTGCATATGTCCCGTTCACGCGCTCAAAATCGTCAAGTCGGACGACACGTACCGCAGTAACTTTAATTGGAGTTCTCAGACGATGAACGAAGTCTACCGCCAGGCGGATACGGGCGGAGTTCTGCTGTCGTCTATGGGCAATCCGAACGAATTTCCGAATTACTTCAACAAAATACTCGTGAACGCGTCGCAGGTAACTAATCCGCCGATCGACCCGCTCAGAGAGCCGATGGAAACGACCGTTTATCTCGGCAAAAAGGACGCGGAGATAAAGCGCGACGCAAAAGGGCGGCTCATAGACACGCTTTCGCCGCAACTCAAACTATCCATGCCGATAATGTTTTCGGCAATGAGCTACGGGTCCATTTCGTACAACGCGCACGAGAGCCTTGCGCGCGCCGCGGAAGAACTCGGCATATTCTACAACACGGGCGAGGGCGGACTGCATAAGGACTTTTACAAGTACGGCAAAAATACGATAGTTCAGGTTGCGTCGGGCAGATTCGGCGTGCATGCGGACTATCTCGGAGCCGCCGCGGCGATCGAGATCAAAATGGGGCAGGGCGCGAAGCCGGGCATAGGCGGACACCTGCCGGGAATGAAGATCTCCGACGACGTTTCGGCGACGCGAATGATCCCGAAAGGAGTCGACGCGATATCTCCCGCGCCGCACCACGATATTTATTCGATAGAAGATCTGCGGCAACTCATATATTCGATTAAAGAAGCGACGGACTACAAAAAGCCGATAATAGTCAAGATCGCCGCCGTTCACAACGTTGCGGCGATAGCGTCGGGAGTGGCGCGTTCTGGCGCTGACGTGATTGCGATAGACGGTTTCCGCGGCGGTACGGGCGCGGCGCCGACGAGAATCCGCGACAACGTGGGCATACCCATGGAACTTGCGCTTGCGCGCGTAGACGAGCGACTCAGGCAGGAAGGTATCCGCGACAGCGTTTCGGTAGTCGCGGCGGGATCGGTAAGGTCGAGCGCGGACGTCGTGAAAGCCGTTGCGCTCGGCGCGGACGCGTGCTATATCGGCACGGCGGCTCTGCTCGCTTTGGGGTGTCATCTGTGCCGCAGTTGTCATACGGGCAAGTGCAACTGGGGCATTGCGACGCAAAACCCCGAACTCGTAAAGCGGCTTGATCCCGAAGTCGGGTATAAGCGGCTCGTAAATCTTCTGACGGCGTGGAACCACGAAATACAGGAGATGATGGGCGGCATGGGCATAAACTCGATCGAAGCGCTGAAAGGCAACAGGCTCATGTTGCGCGGCGTCGGATTGAACGAAACGGAGCTGAGGGTGTTGGGGATAAAGCACGCCGGCGAGGACATTTGATTTCGAGAGCGTATATGCGCGTGATGCGTGCTACGTTTGCCGCGCAAGCTCGGTCGAGTATGTTTGAATACACTCGCTCGCTTGCTTGGCAACTGTTGCCCGCCTGACACGCACCTACGCTCTCGAAAAGGCGTAGCAATCACTTTTCAATCTTCATTCCGACAACATAAGGAAATGTAAACTATGGTAATAGATATAAACGAAAATCTCGATTTCAGAACTCTTAACGAAAAGATACGTTCTTCGGGCGACAGGGCTATTTTGCTTAACGGTTGCATAGGTCAGCGGTATATCGCGACGGGCGTTTCGGAAAAGGATATTACGATCCACGGCACTCCGGGGAACGCGCTCGGGGCGTATCTGAACGGCGGCAACGTTTACGTGTACGGCAACGCTCAGGACGCGACGGGTGACACCATGAACGGCGGAACGATAGTCATTCACGGCAACGCGGGCGACGCGACGGGTTACGCGATGCGCGGCGGGAAAATTTACGTCGGCGGCAACACGGGCTACCGCGCGGGGATCCACATGAAAGCGTATATGAACTTAAAGCCCGTAATAGTCATAGGCGGCAGAGCGGGGTCGTTTCTCGGCGAGTATCAGGCGGGCGGGATAATAGTCGTTCTCGGACTAAACACCGACGGCAACCCGATAATCAACAACTTTTGCGGCACGGGAATGCACGGCGGAAAAATGTATCTGCGTTGCGACAGCCTGCCCAAGAGCATACCGTCGCAGATACGCGCCGAAAAGGTGATGGGCAAAGAGATACGCGAGCTTAAAGACATAATTTCGGATTATTGCCGCTATTTCGACGATCTCGACGCGGATAAACTTCTCGACGCGAATTTCTTCATGCTCACCCCGAATACGGACAATCCGTATAAGCGAATGTACACGAACAATTGAAATTCCGTTTACAAAACAGACAAAGCGCGGTATAATATAAGTGATATTTATATTACGTCGCGCTTTTTTATTATTTTGACTATATCGCATAAACGGAGATTATAAAAGTGATAGATTTCGATTTGTACAAGATGTTTTACGCCGTAGCAAAGCACGGGAGTCTGAGCAAAGCCGCTGAAGAACTGTACGTTTCTCAACCCGCCGCGTCGCAATCCATAAAAATGCTCGAAAAACAGCTCGAAACGCCGCTTTTCAACAGAATGCACCACGGGATGGAGCTGTCGGCTCAGGGCGGAAAGATAATTTTCGATGACGTGGAGCAAGCCGTAAAACTGCTTGACGGAGTGGAGAAAAAGCTCGCCGCGCTCAAACAGGACGCAACGGGAACTTTGAGAATTGGCGCGTCGGAAACAATATTTCAGTATTTTCTGTCCGAAAAAATAGTCGCGTACAATAGGCTCTATCCGCACGTGAAGATAGAGCTTATTTCGGAAGTTTCGCCTAAGATAATCGCGCTGATGAAAAGCGACGCGTGCGATATAGGTTTTCTGAATCTGCCGATTTCCGAAGACGAAGATATAGTCATAAACAAATCGATACAGCTATTGAACGATATATTCATAGCGGGCGAGCGCTTTTCGGAACTTAAAGGCGCGACGCTCTCGGTCAAGGATCTTGAAAAATATCCGCTTCTTCTTATGGAGACTCACACCGTTTCGCGCGAAGCCGTAAATCATTACGGAGTGAGCCACGGCGCGTATTTCACGCCCGCAGTCGAAGTAAACAGTTGGGGATTTATGAAAAGGCTCGTAATAGACGGCATGGGAATAGGTTGCATACCGCGCGAGTACGCAATGAACAAACTCTCCGACGGCTCGCTGTTCGAAGTCAACGTAAGCCCCGCAATGCCCGCGCGCTCGGTCGGAATGGCTCTGCCAAAAAACGTGAACATGACTTGCGCGTTGCAATCGTTCATGAATCTGTTCTGAGTTCTAAAAAATCAAAAAGGAAAGCCACAGCCCGCCGAGCGAAGCGAAAAGAGCGGGGATCGAAACGATCGCTCCCGTTTTTATAAAATCCAAGCAACCGAATTTTACGCCGTGCTTGTTCACTATCGAACTCCACATTATGCCGGCGAGCGCTCCGACGGGCGTTAAAAACGCTCCGACGTTGGAACCTATCACCGTGGCAAACATTGCGGGCAGTCCCGCCGCGCCGCTTTCGATCACGGAAGAAAAGAGTACGCTCATCGGTATGTTGTTTACGAGATTTGCCGACAGGAACGACAGCGTTCCGTATTTAAGGATCGGAAGATCGGTCCCGAGAAAGTTTCCGATCGCGCCCGTTACGCCCGCGTCGTCCAAAACTATAACTATCACGAACATGGACAGCATAAACGGGATGATCTCGTACGGCATGCGCAACAGACTTGCGCCGAGTTGTTTCGGCGGGCTTTTACGGAAAAGCGAGTAGAACGTAACGACGAGAAACAAACTTCCCGCGACGCAAACGGCGATCAGCCACATTTGAAGCCCTATGTACGATCCTATCGCAAGCATCACGGTAGCGACCGCCAAATGCGCTATGCCCGTCCACAGTAAAAATTTATCTGTGATCCGCACGTCTTCCGTGTCGCATGAAAGCGGTGAATTAAGCATTTTGCGAAATATCAAATACAGTACGGCGAGCGCAGTGCCGCCGCCCGCCGCGGCGGGGAGCAAACTGTATTTAAGATATTCGGCAAAGCCTATGCCTGCCGAAGTCGCAAGATAAATATTCGTAGGATTGCCTATGATAAGCGCCATGCTCCAAGTGTTGGCGGCTATAAACTCGGCGGCAAGATAGGGGACGGGGTTTATTTTCGCATTTTTCGCAAAATAGCAGATAAACGGAGTGAACGACAGGATGATCACGTCGTTGGAAGTGAAAACCGTCAGGACCGATACGAGCGCGTACAGACTGAAAAACAGCCCCTTTTGTCCCGACTTGTTTCTTTTCAAGGCGATATCCGCCAATTTTCCGAAAAAGTTGAGTTCGTCGAGAAATACGGAAATAAACGTCATCGACAAAAAAAGAGCGAGAATTTTAAGCGGATTTATTTCGTTTTGCGAAGCAAGCGCCGCGCCTATCTTTCGGATATCCGTTTTCGAACATAAAAAAACGGCGATCGCGCCGACAAGCGTTATTATCCAATAAACGCCGATTTCGATTTTGCCTATTCTCAGCTTCGGAAAGAACAAAACACTTAAAATCATAACTGCGCAAGTGATGACGAAAACGATTATAGGGGCAAGCATACTCTCAAAAAAACATCCTTTGCGCTATTTTCATAGCTCCGAATCATTATACTATAACGGTGCTTAAATTTCAAGCATATTCATCGCGTTTGCTCGTATTAAATTTAAGGCTTGCTACTGAACAAATTTCGATAAATCGCAAAATCTTTCAGTAGTACTGAACAAATTTCAATAAATAATAAAAATTTTCAGTAGTACTGAACAAAATCATTGACAAGCGGAAAACTTTGCACTATAATAAA
>DBEXQE010000177.1:0-10164 GCA_048167245.1 Christensenellales bacterium
ACCCCGAAAATCGCTTCGGGGTTTTTGTTTTCGTATAATATTTTGTGCGGGGCGTCAAACTATATAAAGGTATGAAAAAGCGTATTTTTACAATTATTGCCTTTATATTGTGCGGGGCGGCGTGTTTGGGATTTGCGGCGGGCGTGTCGGCTCGGGCGGCGGACGAGAGCGTTGCGGACGGGGTAAGGCTTCCCGTTATCATGTATCACGCCGTCGTTCCCGATAAATATTCCGCCGACGCGTATACCGTAAGGATAAGCGATTTTATATCCGATCTCGAATATTTGGAACAAAGCGGCTATACGACCGTCTTGCCGCGCGACCTTATATCTTACGCGCGCGGTGAGCGGGACTTGCCCGAAAAGCCGATAATGCTGACGTTCGACGACGGTTTCTGCGGCGTCAAAGATCTGGCTATGCCCGAACTTACAGAGCGGAATATGTGCGCGGCGGTGGCAGTCGTAGGTAAGTATCTGCGCGACGAAAACGAACGAAAAGTGATCTACGGCTATCTTTCCCTAAGCGAATGTCGGCAGATGCAGGATAGCGGCGCGATCGAAATAATAAGCCACAGCTATGATCTTCACAACTTGAAGCCGCGCAAGGGAGCGTGTCGGCTTTGGGGCGAATCAGACGCTTCGTATTCCGAATTTCTGAAAAACGACACGGAAAAACTGCACTCCGAACTCGATAAAATCGGTATTCGTCCCACTGCTTACGCGTATCCGTTCGGCGCTTTCGACAAAACTTCGAACTCCGTTCTTCGCGAGTCGGGGTATCTTCTTTCGCTCACCTGTTGCGAAAAAGTCAACGTTATAACGCGCGACGGGAACTCTCTGTTCTCTTTGGGGCGCTTCAACCGCCACGGCAGAAAGCCGTTTCCCGCGCAAAAAATACGTTAAACGGCGCTTGGCGAACGGTTTTGTCCTAGCCGATATTTGCTGTATTGTAACGTGTTTTGCCGATAAGATAACAACATCGCTTTAATGAGTTGACAAAAAAGCGACGCTTTTGTTATAACTGTAAAAAAGTTATAAAATCGTAAAGTTGCGATCGCGGAGATAAAAAGATGAGAAGTTTCGATTTCGACGACAGGGGATTTATTATAGGCGGCAAGCGGGATTGGCTTATCGGCGGAGAGATAGCGCAGTTCCGCGTTCCGGAGTCCGAGTGGCGCAACAGAATGAGACTGTTCAAAAAAGCCGGCGGCAACGCGCTTACGACTTCGGTGCCGTGGCTCATTCACGAGCCGGAAGAAGGAAAAATACTGTTCGACGACGTGAGCTATCGGAACCTGAAAAAGTTCCTTACTATCGCGCGCGAAGAAGAACTGTTCGTGTATCTGCGTCCCGGTCCGCTCGTGTATACGGAGCTTGTTAACGGCGGGATCCCGCCCTGGCTGTTCGAAAAGTATCCCTGCGTAAAGGCGTGCGCCGCCGACGGGTCGACTATCGAGCAGCTTTCGTATATGCATCCCGTCGCGCTCGAAAAATTCGATAAATTTTACCGCGCGTTCGCCGACGAGATCAAGCCGTTTTTGCTTTCGGCGGGCGGACCCGTGGCTATGGTACAGCTCGACAACGAACTTGCGGGCATCCATACCTGGAACGGCACGCTCGACTACAATCCCGAAACGATGGGATTTTTCCGAAACGACGGGCTTTATCCGCGTTTTATGCGCGACCGCTACGGCGATATAGCTTCGCTCAACGCCGCGTACGGTACGTCTTACGGCGATTTTACGGATATAGATCCGCGCGCGTTCGAGTTCGGCGGAAACGAGCGCGCACGCGCCGAAAAGGATTATCACGATTTTTACTGCGCTCATCTCGCGCTTTACGCCCGCGTTCTTCTGTCGCGTCTGCGCGAGTACGGGATAGACTGCGCCGTTACGGCAAACGCCGCGAACGCTTATCTTTTGAACTTTCTGCCCGAACTTGCGGGCGATATGAAGAACGAAAAGTTCTTTATAGGTTTCGACGATTATTACGGTCTTGACGTGAACTGGGCGAATTTTCACCCGACGCCGAAATGGTATATGAAAACTCTTTACGCCGCCGACGCCATGCGCGCGATGGGATATCCGTATACGGTGCTTGAAATGCAGCTCGGCTCTTATGCCGACATTCCGCCCGTTTTGTCCGAAGATCTTTGGCAATGGTATATGCTGAACCTTGCGCTCGGAATGAAAGGCGTAAGCTACTATATTTTCGCAGGCGGTGCGAATCCGCCCGATACGGGAATTACGACCGACGTGTACGATTTTCAGGCGCCCGTTACGTTCGACGGCAAGTTGCGGAAAAGTTATAGAACTTTATGCAAGTTCCATAAATTCCTGCGCGAGAAAGAGTGGCTTTTGAATGCCGAGCGCGTTTCTTCCGTGCAGGTCGGCGTGGAATGGCAGACCATGCGCGGCAACGATTACGCCGAATTTGCGGGCGTGCCGAACACGTTGAAAGCGGAAGAACGAATGATAACGTGCCTGTCGTTCTCGCTGTTTTCTTCGGGGTATTCTCATTCGTTCGTATCTCTTACGGGCGAACTTGATATAAATAAACCGCTGATAATAATGTCGCCCGACACAATGAGCGAAAAAGCGCAGAAAAACGTGGCGGATCTCATAGAGCACGGCGGAAACGTTTATATTCTCGCGACGCTCCCGACGCTCGACGAAAGTTTTGCGCCTTGCACCGTGCTCCGCGACTATATCGGCGAGATGAAAGAAGAAAAAAATACTTCCGTAAATCCCGTAACGCTCATAAACGGAAAGCGCGTGTACTACGTTTCCTGTCCGAACGCCGTTACAAAATTGCCGCCAAACGCGGAAGTTTTCGCGACTTGCGGCGACAAGCGCAACGTTCTCGGATTTTCGCTTAAAAAGGGAAAGGGCAAAGTTTGGTATCTGGGCGGAAGCTGGAAAACGACCGACGCCGTACAGGTCGCGGCTCTTGGCGAAGTTCTTGCGGCATGCGGAGCGAAACCCTGCGTGGAACACGACGATCCGAGCGTTTACGCGACTATGCTTACGGACGGGACGCGCGCCGCGGTGTTCGTTATAAATCTGTATACGGGCGCGCAAAGTTCGAACGTGCGCGCGCATTTCGGCGGAAAAACTTACGATCTCGGTAAAATCGAACTCAAACCGTGCGAAGTCAAATTCATAGAGTTGGGAGAGATAAGCAAATGAAAAATCTCGGGATAATGGTAGACTGTTCGCGCGACGCGTGCTATACGCCCGAAGCCGTCGCGAAATTCACCGATGTCATAGCTAAAATGGGCTATAATATTTTGATGCTGTACACCGAAGACACCTACGCGCTCGACGGAGAGCCGTATTTCGGATATATGCGCGGACGCTATACGAAAGACGAGTTCAAACGCATGGACGCGTACGCAAAAAGCCGCGGCGTGGAACTCGTGCCGTGTATTCAGACGCTTGCGCATCTGAGCGGAGCAACGCGTTGGCAGGCATACGGCGAAACTTGCGTGGACGGCAACGATATTCTTCTCGTCGATCAGCCCGAAACGTACGCGCTCATAGAAAAAATGTTCGCTTTTGCGGCGGAGTGTTTTACTTCGCGCAGGATACATATCGGCATGGACGAAGCGTATACGGTGGGGCTGGGGCGCTATCTCGACTTGCACGGATACCGTCCGCGTTTCGAGATACTTCAAAACCACTTGCTTAAAATAAAGGAAATAGCCGCGCGTTACGGGTTCACTTGCATGCTTTGGTCAGATATGTTCGTCAAAACGGCGAACGGCGGCAAATATTATCCCGAGAAGTTCGAACTTCCGAAAGAGATAATAAAAGCAGTGCCGCCCGAAATGCAACTCGTGTACTGGGACTACGACCATACCGAAACGGAACATTACGAAAAAATGCTTGCGGGACACAAAAAATTCGGAAACGAGATATGGTATTCGGGCGCGGCGTGGTCGTGCCTGGGCTTTACTCCGCACAATGCGTTTTCGTGCCTTGCCGTTTCGCAAGGGATAAAGGCGTGCAAGAACAACGGCATAGAGAACGTGCTCGTAACTTCCTGGAAAGACGACGGAGCCGAAAGCTCGCTGTTCTCTATTCTGCCCGCGCTGTCGTATATCGCCGCGTGCGCCGAGAATGACGGAACTCGCGAGAGAGCGGCGGAGATATTCCGCGCCGCAACGGGAGAGAATTACGACGACTTCATGCTCGCGGATCTGCCCGATACGGTCGACGGCGCCCCGGGACTTAACAACCCCGTTAAATACGGGCTTTACAACGATCCGTTTCTCGGACTGCTTGACTGTCACGTGAACGAAAACCGCGGGGCGTTTTTCGCGGACGCGGCAAAGAAGCTGAAAAAGCAAGCCGAAAAGAGCGCGTTCGGATATATGTTCGACACGCTTTCGAAAGTCTGCGCCGTGATGGAATACAAGTACGACTTGGGTCTGCGCACCCGCAGGGCGTACCGCGAGCGCGACTTCGACGAATTAAGATCGCTTGCCGAAAAGATATATCCCGAAACGGCAAGGCGGGTAAAGGAGCTTTACGACGCGTTCCGCACTCAGTGGGAAAAAGAGTGCAAGCACAACGGTTTCGAAGTGCACGACATAAGATTGGGCGGGCTTATTCGGCGAATAGAGCATTGCGGCGAACTGCTCGGCGCGTTTGCGGACGGCAAGATCGACCGCATAGATCCGCTCGAAGAAGAAGTTCTGCCGTTCGTAAAGGACAAAAAGCGCGGCGAAGGGCTTTTGTACAGTATTTGGACGAACACGGCGATGACCAAGCCGTGGAATTGATAACGAGATAAAATAAGGAGAGAAATATGAAAGCGGAAAAGAAAACGAAAATAGGCTTGTACTCTTGCGGAAACGAACCGTACTGGAAACAGTTCGGCGGCTTAAAAGAGCGGCTCGAAGCGTACGGAAAATTCATAGAAAGCGAGATAACGCGCATTACGGGCGTGCAGGTTTGCAATTTCGGAATGGTTGACGGTTTCGAGAAAGGGCAGGCGGCGGGCGAATATTTCGCGCGCGAAGGCGTTGCGTTGGTATTCTGCCACGTGGCGACCTATGCGCCGTCGACGAACGTGTTGCCCGTTCACCGCGAGTGCAAGGCGAAAACGGTCGTACTCAATCTGCAACCGTGCGCGAAGATAAACTACGAGAAAACGGACACGGGCGAATGGCTCGCACACTGCAACGCCTGCGCCGTTCCGGAGATCTGCAATATGCTACTTCGGTGCAACGTAGAACACACCGTTATAAACGGACTGCTCGGCATGCGCGAAACCCCCGCATGCTCGCTGACCGACGAAAACACGGCAAATCGCCCCGAAGCGATAGCGGCGTGGAAAGAGATCGGAGAATGGGTGCGCGCCGCGGACGCCGCGGAAAAACTCAAAGGGTGCAAATTCGGCTTTTTGGGGAATTATTACAACGGCATGGCGGATATGTACAGCGACTTGACGCTGCTTTCGAACGCGTTCGGCGTGGAAATGCGCATACTCGAAATGTGCGACGTGAAGCGCGAACTCGACCGCGTAACGCCCGCGCAGATCGAGCGCAAGCGCAAGGAGATAGTTTCGCTGTTCGACTTGCAGGGCGGCGAATCGGCGGCGAAAGAAGTGAGCCGTCCCACGGAAGAACAGCTTTTGTGGTCGGCGAAAGTCGCGGTCGCTCTGCAAGAGCTTACGGACGAATTTTCGCTCGACGCGTTGGCGTATTACTATCACGGCGCGGAAAACGGCGAGTACGAGAAGATCCAGAGCGCGTTTATAGTCGGCAATTCCCTGCTTACCGCAAATCATATTCCGTGCGCGGGCGAAGCCGATATAAAAACGGCGATCGCGATGAAACTTTGCGACATACTCGGCGTCGGCGGAAGTTTCTGCGAGATCGTTACTTCCGACTACGAGCAAGGCACAATACTTTTGGGACACGACGGACCTTTCCATATAAGCATTGCCGAAGGTGCGCCTATTTTGCGCGGAATGGGCGTTTACCACGGCAAGCAGGGAACGGGTACGTCGGTCGAAGCGAAAGTCCGCAAGGGCGATATCAGCACGCTCGGCATAGCTCAGACGGGCGACGGCAGGGCGAGAATGATAATATCCCAGGGCGTCGCGACCGACGGGGAGATAATGCGCATAGGAAATACGCAGACGCACGTTAAGTTCGCCTTAGCGCCCGACGAATATATGGACGAATGGTTCAGGGCGGCGCCCACGCACCATTTCGCGCTTTCCGTGGGCAGAAACGTATCGGTTTTCCGCAAGATAGCCGTTATTCTCGGGTTGGAATGTGCCGAAATAGGCGCTAAGTGATCTCGTCGTTGTTTCTGCGGTATTCGCCCGGAGTAACTCCGAAGCGCTTTTTGAATATGTGGTTGAAGTGGCTCAGGCTCGATATGCCGATGTCGTTCGAAATATCGAGTATAAGGCGCTTTGTGAGCCTTAGCTGATTTGCCGCGTAATCGAGTTTTACGTACTGAAAGTAATCCTGCATAGTCATGCCCGTGCTTTTGCGGAACAGGCGCGTCAGTTGCATGTAGCTGTAATTGCACTCGGCGGCTATCTCGGCGATAGAGTAGCCTATATATTTTTTCGAATTGAATTTGTTTATAATATCGCTTATTTCGGGCGGCATTCCCAGGTTGCCGTTAGAGTTGCCGTAGATCTCGTTGTAGCACAAGCTCGTTATAAGAAACACCGCGGTTTTCAGCATCGCAAGATTGTTTTCGACGTTCGTGCTCCATAGCAGTGCGGAGAGAAAATTATTAAGCACGGAAACCGAAGTGTCGTCGCTCAGCTGTTTGGTAATGGGCGACGATTTTTCCAATAAAGAGTATAGTTGCGGATCCACGGTGCCGAGAAGCTCGCGGAGTTTTTCTTTCGTAACTTTTACGTTCAGGTGCGTCGGCGCTTTGTTTGCGTTGAATTTCGACGGCAAAGCGCGCAGAAGATGTTCGTCGTTCGGCTTTACTATGACGATAGAGTTCGCGTACACGGTGTCGGTTACGCCGTTTATCTGGTGCGATATATCGTAACGGATAAAATCGAATTCCCAATAGTCGTGCGTGTGCAGAAAGGGGAATTCGTAGTCGCAGTTGTATCCGAAACCGTGCGGATAATATTCGAGCTGATTCTGAGCTTTTAACCTTAACATGCGTTTTCTCCTTATTACGGTCATGATACTCCCGCAAAGGCTAAAAGTCAAGTGTTTTCGCTTCAAATATGTTATAAAAGCGCAAATTCATGAAAACAAAAAACAAGAAGATACGATATGCCCCGTGCTAAAATATATTTACGATCGGGGGCTTAATATGGAGATCATAGGCGTTTTCAAAACACATTTCGACTACGGTTACACCGATTTGGCGGAAAACATACGCCGAAAGTACCGTACCGAAATCATCGAAAAAGTTATAGACGTATGTTGTAAAACAAAACAAAACGGAGCGCTTGCTTACCGTTGGACTTTGCCCGCGTGGCTTTTGATGGATATATACGACGGTTGCGCGGCGGACGTAAGAGAAAAACTCACGCAACTTATCGCGGACGACACGATAACGTGCCATGCGTTGCCGTTCACCGTGCATACCGAACTTATGAGCGGGCGGCAGATAAACGACTTGTTTTTGCCGACGCGCAGATATTGCGAAACGTTCGGCAAGCCGTTCCCGATAGGGGCTAAAATGACCGACGTGCCGGGGCATACGAGCGCGCTTATCGAGCCGCTCGTAAAAGCGGGCGTAAAATTTTTGCATTTGGGAAAAAATCCCTATTCCGCTCCGCCGAAAGTGCCGCTCCTGTTCTGGTGGGAAGACACTTCGGGGAACCGTATCCTGACTATGTATACGCGCTTTTACGGAAGTCGGATCCTTCCGCCCAAGCGTTGGAAATATCCCGTATGGATGGCTTTGGAGCAGACGAGCGACAACGTGGGCGCACACAGCCAAGACGTCGTTGAGAAAATGCGCGCGGCTATACCGAAGTCGTATTCTTTCCGCACGGGCAGTATAGACGATTTCGCGCGCGAGCTGTTGAAATGCGATCTGAGCGATTTGCCCGTCGTGCGCGGCGAACTCGGCGACAGTTGGATATACGGAGCGGGGACGTATCCGTGCGTAATGGGGAAATTCCGCAGGACGCGCTCGGAGTTCTGTAAAATGTGCGACGAAGCCGAAAAACGCGGAACGGACGTTTCCGAAATCGCGGCGGAGTTCAAGGATAAAGCGTTGCAGTTCGTGGAGCATACGTTCGGCATAAATATCTGCCGCTATATAGGATATCAGCGCGAGTACGAAAAGAGCGCTTTTCTGCTCGAACGCGAAACACGTCCAGAATATACGTTTGCCGAAGAGAGCTGGCAGGAACAGCGCGAGAGAGTGTACGAACTCGAACGCATAGCGGCGAAAATGCGCGAACGCGTGCCGTTGCCGCCGCCCGAAAAAGCCGTGGATACTGGCAGATATTCGGTCGCGGTCGATAACGGGTCGCCCGAAATAACGTTGCCGAGCGGGAAAAAAGTTACCGCTAATTACGAATACCGTATACTCGGAGCGGATAAATTGAACCTTTTTCTCAAAAAATACTTAGTAAGGTTCAACGATTGGTCTACGTCGGATCTGGGCAAACTGCGCTATCCCGAGATAGACGACGAGCTGTTCCGCGCCAAGATCGCCGAGAGCCGCACGGAAAACGGTTCGCTGATCTTGAATTATAGGACGGCGCCGCGCAGTTACGAAGAGTTCGGCAACGCGGAGAGTTACACGGTAACGCTCACGCCGACGGACGCGGGCGTAAAGGTGCGCTTGTCGCTTGAAAACAAGCACGCCACGCCGATCGTGGAAGCGGGGAACATGATCTTCTCCGTTCCGAAGGCTTCCGGCAGATACGTCGTGCAGAAGTGCGGGCGGGAGATAGACGTGCAGACCGATATAGTCAGCGGCTCGAACCGCAGTATGTGGGCGATGGACGAATACGCGCGCATAGGCAACGTGAAACTCGAATCTATCGACGCTCCGCTCGTGTCGTTCTGCCGCAACGCGGTATTGAAATGGAACGGGAGCGGCAAAGAGAACTATTACCCCATGTTTACGGTGAACTTGTTCAACAATCAGTGGGGAACGAATTTTCCGCAGTGGATAGAAGGGAATTTCGATTTCGAATTTCTGCTGTCGGAAACGGAAAACTAAAAACAGGAGACGAAAATTAACGGTGGTCACACAAAAAGTAAAAAAAATATCGGATTACATAAACGATTACATGAAAGTAAGACAAAAGCCGCAGGGCGGATTGCTCCGCTTTTATATGCCCGACGGCAGGGACGTTTACAATTGCTCCACGCCGTTCGTCTACAACGGCAAAACGTATATATGGGGCAGGGTCGAGAACCGTCTGAAATGGGCTACGTCGGTAACGTTCCTGTTCGAACGCGATAAAGACGGCACTTTCGTGCGCGTGAACGACTGCGAATCGTATCCGCTCGAAGATCCGTTTTTCTTGCGGATAGGCGACGAATACATATTGGGCGGCACTCACGTCGTCAAAGAAAAAAGCAACATACGCACGTATTACGTATATTTCTACCGCGGCAAAAGCCCGTTTTCGCTCGAATATTTTACGACGGGTCCCGACTACATGAAAGACATTCGGCTCATAGGACTGCAAAACGGAAAGATAGGCGTGTTTTCGCGCCCGAGATGCGACAGCATAATGGAGCAGTTCGGCACGGTGTCGCAGATAGGCTACACGGAAATAAACAGCCTTAACGAGCTTGACGCCGACGTTATTTCGAAAGCCGGATATATCCCCGGACTGTTCGCCGAAAACGAGTGGGGCGGAGTCAATCAGACCGTCGCGCTAAAAGACGGCTTGATAGGGCTTGTCGGTCATCAGGGATATCCGCTCGTGCGCGATAACAAGGAATATCCCGTGTACGTGAACACGGCTTACGTTTACGATCCGTCCGACAACGACATAGTCGAAAAGAAGATCATCGGCGTCCGCGACGACTATCCCGAAACCGAAAGCAAATTACCCGCGCTTATTCATTGCGCCTTTACTTCGGGCATAGTGGACGAGAACGACGGCAAAGTGCGCCTTTACAGCGGGTTGGGCGACGCGCACGAGGGATGGATAAGGATAAACGATCCGTTCTTCGAATACAGACAGC